>JANNSA010000097.1:0-1572 GCA_031402115.1 Hyphomicrobiaceae bacterium
GTCTTGCCCTTGGCGCATGGCTTGCCTCCGTGCTCGCACCAGTTCGCCATCATGTTGGGTGTTTCACCGGCGTCGTTCCAACCGAAACGGCCGCCGAAACTGCTCATCTCGATGGGCAAAGGCCCATCGCCGAGCACCCAGCAGGCCATGTCGATCTCGTGCGGCGCCTGGTTGCCGACGTCGCCGTTGCCGGTGTTCCAGACCCAGTGCCAGTCGTAATGAAATTCCGGCCGGTAGATGGGCGCGTCCTCGCAGGGACCGAGCCAGAGGTTGTAGTCACAGGTTTCCGGAGGGCTCAGCTTGGGACCCTTGGCGCCGATTGAGGAACGGTTCCGGAAGCAGATCGCCTGGACCGAGAGAATCTTGCCGAGGTTGCCTTCCTGAACGTACTGAATGCCTTCCTGCGGCCCGGGATCGGATCGGTTCTGGAAGCCGGCCGCGATGATACGCCCATATTTCTCCTGCGCCGCAACGAGCTGTCGCCCCTCCCACACGTTATGCGAAACAGGCTTCTCAACGTAGACGTCCTTGCCGGCTTCCATCGCTTGAATCGCTTGCAGGGAATGCCAATAGCTGGGCGACGAGATGACAACCGCGTCGATATCACTGCGCTCCAGGAGCTTGCGATAATCCTGAACGCGATCGGCCTTGCTGAGATCGGTGCCCTTCTTCGCAAGCTGCGCAACAAGCGCGTCCATCTGCGCAGTGTCGGGGTCGCAGATCGCGACGATGTCCGCATTCTTGGCAACCTCCTTGGAGAACTGAGCGCCCAGGGTCGCGGCACGCCCACCGCATCCGATGAGGCCAATGCGAACCGTCTCGTTCGCGCCAAGCACCGATCGGCCACCCAGCGGTATCGCCAGAGCCGTGGCGCCGGAAACGGAGAGGAACTTACGTCGAGTGAAGGACGAACGGGCGGTTTTCATAGTCATTGGATTTCTCTATTTCAAACGGCCAGCGACAAGTTCAGAGCTAACCGGCGCACAGGTATCTAAACATCACTATCGAGCCGAATCTATCGTCATCTTTGCAAAATTTTCGCGGGACGGCCCTTGCGTTGATCTCCCGCGATTGCATACAATGCGCCCATGAAGACAACCACCCGCCGCCGCTTTCTCGGCACCGCCTCCGCCACCGCTGCCGCGATCAGCGCTTCCCCTTTCTCTCGCTTCGCAATCGCCGAACCGGGAAAGACATCGAAGATCAACGTCGCGGTGGTCGGCGTCGCCGGCATGGGCGGCTACGCCCTCGGCGAGGCCGCCGGCGAAAACCTCGTCGCCCTCTGCGACGTCGACGAGGACCGCGCCGCGGACGCCTACAAGAAGCATCCCGATGTCCCCCGCTTCAAAGACTTCCGCGCCATGCTCGACAAGATGGGCGGCGACATCGATGCCGTCGCGATTTCGACACCGGATCACACCCACTTTCCGGCCGCCATGGCCGCGATGGAACGCGGCAAGCACGTCTTCGTCCAGAAACCCCTCGCCCACAACATCTGGCAGATCCGCACCCTTCGCAAAGCCGCCCACCACTACAACGTCATCACCCAGATGGGCAACCAGGGACACACCT
>JANNSA010000098.1:0-3032 GCA_031402115.1 Hyphomicrobiaceae bacterium
GCGGCGATCCTGGTGCGGATCGAGCGCCGGCTGATTGAAACTGTCGAGGACCTGGACAAGCGGCAAACCTATCGCGACGATGCACGCGCGACGGTGGCTGACTATTGCACACCCGGCCGCGCGGCGGCGATGCTGCAGGAACCATTCGACAAGGTGACGACGTGGGCCAAGCGCATGGGCATTCCGGCAAGCCGGCTGCTGCTTGGTGAGTTCGGCATGATCCGTGGCGACGATCCGGCAAAGGCGACGCTGCCCGAACACCGCGCCCAGCTGATGCGCGACATTCGTGCCGAGGCCGAACAACGCGGCATTGCCTGGGCCGTCTGGTCGCATGGCGGCTCGTTCGGTATCACGCTGGATGACGCCAGCCGCACTCTCGATCCGCTGTTTACCGAGGCGTTGGGATTGAAGTGATCCGGGCTGCCACTTGACCCACTCAATGCGCGCGGGCGATGCAGAAGCCGACGACGTCGAGCAGTGCGGACTTGTGGGCGCTGTCGGGGAAGATGGCCAGGCCGTCGCGGGCGATGGCGCCGTAGTGGCGGGCGCGCTCCACGGTGTCATCAAGCGCGCCGCTGCCTTGCATCAGGCTGAGTGCCTTGGCGAGGTCGCCATCGCCGATCTCGCCGCGCTCGAGCGTTCGCTGCCAGAACCCGCGATCGGCGTCGGATCCGCGCCGGTAAGCGAGCACAACTGGCAGCGTGATCTTGCCCTCGCGGAAGTCGTCACCAACCGCCTTGCCCATGCGCGCTTGCTCGCCAGAATAGTCGAGAGCGTCGTCGATCAGCTGGAAGGCAAGACCGAGATTGCGGCCATAGGACTTCAGAGCTTCCTGTTCCGCTGGGGGCCGGTCAGTGATCGCCGCACCAACCTCGGCTGCGGCCGAGAACAACGCAGCGGTCTTGGCATCGATCACCGCCAAATAGGCATCTTCCGTTGTCGCCGTGTTCTTTGCCGCCGTCAGCTGCAGCACCTCGCCCTCGGCGATCACCGCAGCCGCGTTGGCAAGGATGCGCAGGGCTTTCAGTGATCCGACTTCAGTCATCATTTTGAAGGCTTGGCCGAGTAGGAAATCGCCAACCAAAACACTGGCCTGATTGCCCCACAGTAAACGCGCCGTCGGCTTGCCACGTCGCAGCGCACTCTCGTCAACAACATCATCGTGCAACAAGGTGGCGGTGTGCATGAACTCGACGCTGGCTGCCAGCAGCACATGTCCGGCATGGGCGCCGGTACCCGGATACCCGCACATCCGTGCTGCTGCCAAGGTCAGCATCGGCCGCAACCGCTTGCCGCCAGAATCGATCAGATGCCGCGCCAGCTCCGGGATCATGTCAACGTCAGAGCGCGCCTTATCGAGAATGATGCGATTGACGTGGCCCATGTCGGCTTCAACAAGGCCGAGCAACGGCCTCAGCCCGGCGGCCGGATCGCGGTTCTCGTTGAGCGGTACGACCACACCCACGGTGCGCTTCTCCACTGGCGGTTTAGGGGCGCTGGTTCACGCGCCGCCTTCACGTCACGATCTATGCATTTATAGGCTTGCTGGCAGCGTGTTTGGCGAGCCACTTCGCCGCACGCGAGCCTTAAGAAGCAAGTAAACTGGGTGTCAAACAAGTGTGAGGCGCGCAATTGCGGGAAGTACTGGCAACCAATGACCCGGTGCTGATCAGTTTCGCCGAGGTTGTGCTCGGGCGCGAGGGCATCGATCTGCACGTCGCCGATCAGCATATGAGCATCATGGAGGGCTCGCTCGGAATTCTGCCACGGCGACTGCTGGTGGCGACTGGCGATCTGTTCCGGGCGCGGGTGGCGCTGACTCTGGCGGGCGTTGAGCGGCATTTGCTGACCCAGCATGGGGATAGCGAGAGTGACGCCTGACGCGACCACGCTCGACGCGGTGCTCGGCGGGCGTTTGCTGCTGCGGCAACCGCGTCGTGGCCCCCGCGCCGGGCTTGACGCGGTGTTTCTTGGGCAGGCCTTTTCCGTGCTCCAAGGGCCAGTACTCGATGTCGGCGCTGGCTGCGGTGTCGTCGGTCTGGCGGTGGCGGCCCGCGCTGCAGTCGAAGTCACCGCTCTGGAAATCGCTCCGGAATTGGCGGCGTTGGTGACCACGAATGCCGCCGCCAACGGCCTGAGTGAGCGCGTGCGGGTGGTCAATGCCGATGCCCTGGCGCCGATCGCGACACTTAGCGCGCACGCACTGCATGCCAACAGTTTTGCCGTGGTGCTGTGCAACCCGCCGTTCGCCGTCGCCGGTGACGGCCGGCCCTCGGACGATCCATTGCGCGAGCAGGCGCATGCCATGCCAGCCGGCAATCTCGATCGCTGGGCACGGTTCTGGGCGGCAATGGCGATCGCTGGAGGTACGCTCGGACTGATCCACCGCGCCGATCGGCTGGCCGAGCTCCTCACCGTGCTGGAAGGACGCTTTGGCGCATTGCGCTTGTTGCCGTTGTATCCGCATGCGCAGGAACCCGCGCACCGCGTGCTGGTGACCGGCATCAAGGGCAGCCGACAGCCCCTGGCGCTGATGCCGGGGATGGTACTGCATCAGCCCGACGGTACCTGGACACCAGAGGCCGCCGCCGTGTTGGCCGGCGAGCGGTTGGTGTTTGCGGAGTAACGCGGCCGGCCACCCCAGCAATCACGCCGCTGGCGCGTCACCGATTTCCGCGGAAACAACAGGGCTATCTGCTGACCACATCTTTTCCAGATTGTAGAAGTCGCGCACTTCGGGACGGAAGATGTGAACGATGACGTCGCCGGCATCGACCAAGACCCAGTCGCAGGCTGGCATGCCTTCAATCTTGGCGCGACCGTGGCCAATCGCCTTTAGTTTCTTGGAAAGCTGCTCGGCGACGGCGCCGACATGGCGCGCCGAGCGCCCCGAAGCAATAACCATATGATCGGCTATCGCGGTCTTGCCGGCCAGATCGATCGCCACGACGCCTTCAGCTTTGGCATCGTCCAGAACTGCGAGAACCGTCGTCAGCAGTTCGGCTGAATTGCCAGATTGAAGAGCATTGTGG
>JANNSA010000099.1:0-7692 GCA_031402115.1 Hyphomicrobiaceae bacterium
GCCGAGAACGGCTCGTCCATCAGCAGGATCGGCGCTTCTGTCGCGAAGGCGCGGGCCAGGCCAACACGCTGCTGCATGCCGCCCGACAGCTCATGCACATACTTGGCGGCCCATTGATCCAGGCCGACCAGCTTAAGTTGCTTGTCGACTTTGGCCTGACGCTCCGCCGTCGCCATGCCGGACAGTTCCAGACCAAAGCCAACATTCTCGGCGACCGTGCGCCACGGCAGCAGCGCGAACTGCTGGAACACCATGGCGACTTGGCCTTGGCGCAGGTGCCGCAGTGTCGACGCACTGCAGGTGACGACATCGACCATCTTGTCGCCAACGCGCACCAGCACGGCACCGCGCGACACCTTGTTGAGGCCGTTGACGGCGCGCAACAGCGTTGACTTGCCGGAGCCAGACAACCCCATCAGCACGCTGATCTCGCCCTGCTTGACCGTCAGGCTGGCGTCCGCCGCACCCAGCACTGCATTGGTCTTGGCCAGAATTTCGGCACGGCTGCGGCCGGCATCAAGCATTGCCAGCGCTTCGCGGATGTCAGCGCCGAACAGGATGTCGACATTTTTGAATTCAACGGCTGTGTTGGCTGCAATGTTCATTTCCGCGCTCCCGTGGCGCGCGCCGCCAGCATGCGGTCAAGGATGATGGCCAGCACCACGATCGCCAGGCCCGCTTCAATACCGAGCGGAATGTTGCGGTTGTTGAGCGCCCGGTTGACCGGGTTGCCAAGCGATGGCGCGCCGATCAGCGTCGCGATCACCACCATCGACAGCGACAGCATGATGCACTGCGTCAGTCCGGCCATGATGGTTGGCAGTGCCGCTGGCAGTTCCACCTTCCACAGCAATTGCCGCTTGGTGGCGCCAAACGCCTCGCCCGCCTCCAGCATATGCTTCGGCACCGAAGTGAGGCCAAGATAGGTCATGCGCACTGGCGCCGGCATGGCGAAAATGACTGTGACGATCAGGGCGGGCGCGGTGCCGAGGCCAAACAGGATCAGGATGGGAATAAGATAGACGAAGGTTGGCATCGTCTGCATCAGGTCGAGGATCGGCTGCAAGGTCTGCCAGACGCGCGGCTTGTGCGCTGCCCAGATGCCGAGCGGCACGCCCATCGCCATGGAAACCGCCGTGGCGCCGATGACGATCACCAGCGTTTGCACAGTCTCTTTCCACAGGCCCTGGTTAATAATGAACAACAGGCCCAGCAGCACGCCGAGCGCCAGCCATTTTGACCGTTGGATGAAATAGGCCAGCGCCGCGATGGCGACGGCTAAGGCCACTGGCGGGCTGAGCAGCAGCAGCGCCGTCAGGCCCTCAATGACAAACTCGATGGCGCCCGAGATGCCATCGAACAACCATTCAAAGTTGAGAATGATGACATCGATGAAAGCCTTGCCCCATTGCCCGACCGGGATCTTCCACGAGGAAATCAGTTGCGAAACCGGATCATTCATCAGCCGCTACCTGCTTGAAATACAGAGGTGCCAGAAATACTGAGGAGCCAGAAATACCGAGAAGCCAGTCTGTGCGATCGAGACCCACTCTGGCCGTTAGGCTGGCGCAGCCCGGGCCGCCCGCAAAATTCCGCCCTAGTACTCAGCAGCGTTGCTGCGTGGTGCACGCGGCAACCGCAGCGACTGTGGGTACTCGTTTGCCGGCAAGTCGGCGAGCACGTGCCGCATTGCATGTTGAGCAGGTGTCTAAGGTTGCAGGGGTGGCCAGGCCTTCGCCACGATGACGACTTGCCGCTAGACTCCGGTGGCGCAGCTGGCCAGCGCCACCGGTTCATCTCACACGTGACTACTTGATCATTGCCATCACGGCAGCGGTGGCATCGCCACCATCCATCGTCGTGACGCCGGCGAGCCAGCCTTTGACAGCATCCGGATTGGCCTTAATCCAGTCCTTGGCAACGTTCTTGGGATCGGCGCCGTCCTTGAGGACGGGGGCCATCATCTTGCCTTCCATCTCCAGGTTGAACTTGAGATTGCTGATCAGCTTGCCGGCATTCGGGCATTCCGTCAGGTAGCCGGCGCGCACATTCGAGTGCACGGTCGCGGCGCCGAAGCCATAGCTGTCAACGCCAGCCAGGTAGTGCAGCTTCATGTCACCCATCACCGGATGCGGGGTCCAGCCGAGGAACAGGATCCACTCGTTCTTCTTCATGGCCTTTTCGGCTTCGGTCAGCATGCCAGCTTCCGAGCTCTCGACCAGTTCGAAGCCGGCCAGGTTGTTCTTGGCTTCGCCGATCATCGTGGTGATGATGCGGTTGCCGTCATTGCCGGATTCGATGCCGTAGAACTTGCCGCCGAACTTGTCCTTGTTAGCCGCAAGATCGGCGATGCTCTTGACACCGGCGTCCGCCACATATTGCGGCACGACGATGCCGTAGCCGGCGCCTTCCAGGTTTGGCGGCAGCTGCTCGACCGACTTGTCATCGAAGTACGGCTTCACATCGGCGGTCATCGACGGCATCCAATTGCCGAGGAACACATCGATGTCCTTGTTCTTCATCGAGGCGTAGGTGACCGGCACTGACAGCGTCTTGACTTCAGCTTCATAGCCGAGTGCGTCGAACAGATTGGCGGCGATACCGGTGATCACCTGAATGTCGGTCCAGCCGACATCAGCGAAACGTACTTTCTTGCAGGTGGCGGCGTCGCCAGCCAGCGCCGAACCGGTCAGCGCGGCCAACGCGACGCTAAGCGTCAGTGCTTTTACGGCGGAACGGGTCACGGAATGCATGCGTAGTCCTCCCTTGTTGTCACGCTGACTTTTGCAGCCGGCGCAGTCCCCGTCATTAATCCACGGTTCTGCTCCGACTATGGCGTTCTCTACACCTTCGGCAAGTGTGAATCTGACTCTCGCGCTGATGTCACCACAGCGCGCCGCCGGTTATCTGGATGTTCTCCATGGTGATGCCGCGCGCCTCCTCGCGGCACAGGAACACCGCGAGCGCCGCGATCTCATCGGGCTGGATGATGCGGCCTTGTGGGTTCTGGCCGGCGATATCGGCCATGGTTTGCGCAACGCTCCGGCTGGTGCCGTCGCGCGCCACCAGCTGTTCGACGTTACGGCGCATGAGCTCGGTTTCGACCCAGGTCGGGCTGATCATGACAGCGGTGACGCCGTGTGGTGCGCCCTCCAGAGCGACGCAACGGGTCAGCCCGAGCAGGCCGGATTTCGAGGCGCAATAGGCCGGATTATCCTTCCAGCCAACCGTTGCCGCGGTGGAACCGATGGTGATGATGCGGCCCCATTTGCGCTCGATCATGCCCGGTAACAGCGTGCGCATCATGCGAAAGGCACCGGTCAGATTGGTGTCGATAATCTTGTCCCAAAGCGCGTCGCTGTGACCAGCGACCGGCTGCTCGGCGGTGGTGCCAGCGGCGTTGACCAGGATATCCACCGGCCCGCACTCGGCCTCGGCGGCGGCGACGAAACCGGCGATGGCGGCGGCGTCACGTACGTCGAGGTGGCCGGCGTGGACCTGGCCGCCAGCGACGGCCAGCGCTGCACGGACCCGGCCGACCTCGCTGGCCTCCGGATAGGCCGACGCGTCGCCCGCCCGGCCCGCTCCGACATAGGAACCAACCGCAACGTTGGCGCCCGCCGCAGCCAGCGCCGTGGCGATGGCGAGACCCTGGCCCGTCAGGCCGCCTGTGACCAGGGCTGAACGTCCGAGCAAGTGGCGCATGCTGTGCTCCGGTTGCGGTCAGGCCCGGTTCACCCTGGCACCCGTTGGCCGGGTGGCCGCGCTGGCAATTGCCAAAAGCGGTTTGGCCCCCCGCTGCATCAGGCCTTGAGGAAACGCTGATACTCTTCCTGCACCTGCTCCAGCGTGACGAGGTCGCCTGACGCTTCCAGTGGCCAGAACTGATAGAAGTGCACCTTCTCGAACATCTTGCCGAGGTTGTCGTACTGGTAGATCGCCTTGTTGGTGTCGTTGATCAGTGGCAGCGCCGCCTTGCTGACGACTGCCTGCGTCAGGCCATCGACGATCGCCTTCTGCGCCGGTCCGGAGATGGCGTGGTTGAGCATCTTGTAGGCTGCGTCGCGGTTCGGCGCGCCGGCCGGGATGACGATGGTGTCCATGAACGCCATCGCGCCCTCGGACGGAATGGCGAACTCCAGCTTCTTGTTCTTGGCGGCAGCGAACGCCACCTGCGCATCCCAGCCAATCGCTGACGTCACCACTTCGCCGCGCGCAAACAGGTCCGTCGCCTCGCCATAGGACGGTGAGAAGGTGCGCGCATGGTTCTTCTTGATGGTGATCAGGAAGTCGATGACCTGCTTCAATTGCGCCATGGTGATACGCGTCGGCGTCTTGGTGTTCAGCACGATGCCGCCCCAGGTGGCGATCAGCCCGGTCATGTCGTCGACCATGGCGACCTTGCCCTTGACGTCGTCCTTCAGGCAATCCTTCCAGCTGACCGGCTTGGCCGTCGCCGCCGGATCATAGATCATCGACAGCGTGCCCCAGGTATACGGCACGGCATACAGCTTGCCGTCCTTGCGCAGGGCGTCGACGCTAAGGAATTCCGGGAACACGTCCTTGAGGCCCGGCACCAAAGCCTCATCGATCGGCTCGGCCAATTCAGCGCCGGCCAGGATCGGCACATGGCCATAATAGATGGTGATGAAATCGAGCTGACCCTTGCCGCCGGCCTGCAGCTTGGTGATGATCTCTTCGTTGGAATTGATGTAGGTGGTCGCCAGCGTCAACTTGTTGTCAGCCAGGAAGGTGCCAGCCTTCAGCGGGTCGTCATAACCCTGCCAACCCATGAAGTTGATTGCCGTGTCGGCACGCGCCTGGCGCATCGGCAACAGGCTCGCCGCCGCCACCGCCGCGCTCCCAGCCAACACCTGACGGCGATCAATCCTGGCAGTCATGACGCTCACTCCCTTGGTTGCGTGTCGCAGGTGAAAGTTAAGCAGGCGGTGCCCAGCTTGACCAGCAGATCCACTTATTCAGCGATCGGCCGGAGCTTGAGCGAACTCCAGAACCGGTCCAGCACGATCTGGTCGTTGCCCACGTTGTCCTGATCAATGCGGGTCAGCACGATAACGCCCTGATTGGCTTTGCCGAGCGTCATGACCTCCAAACTGGCTTCGTCGGTGCGGCTGGCAACTTTGGCCTTCAGGCCGTTCAGTTCCGTGCCATCGCTGAGCTTGCGGCTGCCGGACTCGCTGGTCATCTTGGCGCCGGCGGCAATGTCATCCTTGACGAGTTGCGTCAGCATCAGCTGCGCCAGCGACGACGGATCGAGCCCCGCATATTCCTGCACCAGCACGATGGTGCCGCGCCCGGTGGTAACCAGATGCTGGCGGATGTCCTTGCTGATGTCGGTAGACGCGACGGCAAGCTTGCTTAAATGCTCAAAGCTCGCCTGCGATGATTTGAAATTCGCGTATTCCCGGCGCACCAGCTTGATCTTGATCTCAGCGCCGCTCGAACTCCTGGCCGTGATTGAGTCACCGGCGCTGATGCCAAGCTCGACGCCATCGACGGTGATCGTGAAGTCCTTGCCATCCTCGGCAGCGGCAGCGGGCGAGCCCCCAAGAACAAGGCCAAGACCAGCGACCAATGCGGCGGCAATCAGTGGGCGTGTGCGCTTCTGCGTGAACAAGTGACAATCCTGCGGATGTTGCATGTTGACCCGCACGCTGATTGATCCGTCACAGAATGGCAAGACCCCCAGGGCAATTCAATTCTCGGTCTCGCACTCCCACAGGTGTCAGCCCAGGGCTTGTCCCTGGGACCCATCGTGCAACGATCCCAGCGCTTTGCGTGTTGCACAATGGGCTCTGGGCACAAGGCCCAGGAAGACAGTCGTTGGGTGTGGCATCGACCAGGCCAGAACTGAATCGCCCTGTTTGCCTCGTGCATCGCTGCGATTACCGAGTTCGGACCCCTGGCGATTGCGGGCGGGCGGCCGTACCGGTATCAACACCGGCAGCATTCGCCACCGGCCTGCATTTTCAGGCCGCCAGTCAGCCAGGCCCGCCATGCCCCAGATCAAGCTTGCAGCGCTCGATGAAGACGATCTGCTGGCGATCGCCGCGCATGTCCAGGACGCTGTGCTGAAGATGGCCGACCTGGTTTACCAGCCGAAGCAGAAGCTGGTCGCCATCGCACTCAACCGGTTCGACTGGCTGGAAGCTAAGCCGCGCCGCGGCCAGGCGTCCATGCGGCGGCGCGCGCTGTTGCGTTTCGAGCGCGTTGAGAAGGCCCGCATCAAAGGCCTGCCGCTGACCGACCCGGATGCGGTATTGTCGCTGTTGACCGTGAGCTTCGAGCCGCATCAGGCCGATGCGGTCGATCAAGGCCAGGATCCCGGCGGCACCATTGTGCTGGTGTTCTCAGGCGGCGCCGAAGCGCGGTTGACGGTGGAATGCATCGAGGCCGAACTGGCCGATATCGGCCCTGCCTGGTCAACCCGGCGCCTGCCCGACCATGGCGACGACGGCTCTGGCATTGTGCCCGATCAACCGGCAGCCGGGCGCGGCAAGCGCGGCGAGCCTCGATGACGGCGCCCCACAGCGAACCTGTGAGTGATCCCGCACCGGCGCCGCACCGGCTGGTGCACATCACCCTCGACGCGCGCTCCATCGGCCGCACGCTGCCGGCGGTGGAGCATGAGCGCGACGTCGCGATCTTCGATTTGCTCGAGTCGAACCAGTTCGCCGTCATCGGCCATCCCGGTGGGCCTTACCGGCTGCTGCTCGGCATCATCGATGAGCGACTGACCTTCGTGGTTGGCGACCAGGCCGATGTCACGATCGCCACCTTCATGCTGTCGCTGTCGCCATTCCGGCGGCTGGTGAAGGACTATTTCATCGTTTGCGAGAGCTATTTCGATGCCATCCGCAGCGCCCCGCCGTCGCGCATCGAGGCGATCGACATGGGCCGGCGCAGCCTGCACGACGAAGGCAGCCGGCTGTTGATCGAGCGCTTGAAGGACAAGGTCGGCCTGGATTTCGCGACTGCCAGACGGCTGTTCACGCTGATCTGCGCGCTGCACTGGAAGGGCTGAGTGACCTTGGCTGGTGCGGACAGGGGCTTTGGCGGGCCGGCGGAACCACCGCCGCAGCAGCCCTATGACCTGCCCCATGGGCTACCGGGCGCCGTGCTGTTCGCCTGCAGCATGAACGCCATCCGTTCGCCGATGGCCGCCGCCATCCTGCGCCACCTCGCCGGCCGGCGCGTCTACGTTGCCTCGGCCGGCGTGCGCGCTGGCGAACCCGATCCCTTCATTGCCACGGTGATGCAGGAGATTGGCATCGACGTCGCCGGCCATACGCCCAACACCATCGCCGCTCTGCACGACACCAGCTTCGACCTGGTCATCTCGCTGTCGCCGGAAGCCCACCACCAGGCGCTGGAAATGACCCGTACCATGGCTGTCGACGTGGAATACTGGCCAACCCTTGACCCGAGCTATGCCGAAGGCAGCCGCGAGCAGCGCTTGGAAGCTTACCGCGCCCTGCGCGACCAACTGTTCGCCCGCATCAAGAGCCGCTTCGGCTTGCGCGGCGGACCGAGTGTGTGAGGCGGTCGGCGGTCGGCGGTCGGCGGTCGGCGGTCGGCAAAGGTGATTTGATTCGCCAGACATGAAACCAGTAACAGGAGCGCGTTGCCCCCTCTCCCCATTCTTCATGGGGAGAGGGTTGGGGTGAGGGG
>JANNSA010000100.1:0-4393 GCA_031402115.1 Hyphomicrobiaceae bacterium
GCTGCACGGCTGCGCGGCCTTGGCGGTCCATTGAATCGTACGGGAGTGACACGATGAACATTGTATCCATGATCATGAGTTTGATGGCACCATCGCGGTCGGGGCCGGAGCCGGCGCACCGCCAAACAGATACCAGCCGAGCAGCGCCAGCGCCGCCAAGCCGATCAGCCAAGGCAGCCAATTGGTCGACGCTTCAGCCTTGTTGACAACCGCTGCTGCGGTGCGCTGGGCTTGCGCCGTGGTGTTGCTGGCAGCGGTCGTCGCGGTTGAGGTGGCGGCCTTGGCGGCACCCGTCATTGACGAGCTGAAGCCGTCGAGTAGGCCGGAACCGCCAAGCAGATCGCTGAAACCAGCCGGCATTGCCGCCTGAATGTTCGACTTCTGGCCAGCCAGCATGGAAGCTAGGCCGGAGGCATCGAGATTGTTGGTCTTCTGCTGATTGGCGAGCGAGCCAAGCACGACCGGCGCGAGCACGCCGAGCAGGCCCTTGGTGGCGCCATCGCCGAGGCCCGAGAACTTGCCAACGGCGCCAGCCAGCGCACTGGTGGCGCCGCCGCCGAGCAGCGAGCCCAGGATGTTGCCGCCGCCGGTGGCCAGGCCCGCCTGCTGGGGACCGCCCAGGATGTTGGCCAGATTGCCGAGGATGCCCGTATCCTGCTGCGCCAGGGCGCCAGTCAACGACTTCAGGCCGTCGGGCGACGCCGACTTACCAACGAGACCCGCGAGGATTGCTGGCAGCGCTGCCGTGATGGCCTTGCCGACCAGAGTGTTGTCGGCGCCAAGTCCTGCCGCGATCCGGCTGATCAAAGCCGGTGTCAGCAAACTCATGATCATGGATACAATGTTCATCGTGTCACTCCCGTACGATTCAATGGACCGCCAAGGCCGCGCAGCCGTGCAGCCGCCCTCCTTACGCCTGGCTCTGCGACCTTTGCACTCATCTTTTGCGGATCGCAACCCTTGAGTACCGTCCGCGCAATGAAGATAAACTCTTAGGCTATCGCCAAGTGTAGCCGTAATGCGTCGCCAGAACCGTTGTTGACTTTGGCAAGCCGGCATTTGGGGGATAATCGCGATGGTAAAGCCCGGCGCCTGGTGGCTGGCAATAGCGGTCACGCTCAGCCTGATGACGATCACCGACGCCGGCGACGCCGGGGCACAGCAATTTGGCCGCTTCTCGAGCACTATCACCCTTGAGCTGCTGGCCGATGGCCGCAGCATGAAGGTGGCGCGCCCGTTCACCTACATTGGCGCCGACAAGGTTGAATGGCTGGTGCCGGCGGGCGCCGTGACCAATGGCGCAACCATACCGTCGGCGCTGTGGTCCGTGGTTGGTGGCCCTTGGGAGGGCAAGTACCGCGATGCATCGGTGGTGCATGACCATTTCTGCACGACCAAGCTCCGGCCAGCCAAGCAGACGCATCGGATGTTCTATGATGCCTCGCGGGCGCGCGGCGTGAGCAAGACAGTGGCTGATCTGATGTATGCCGCGATCCTGACCTGGGACCGCCAGTGCGGCGAGCCCAAAGGCTTGGCATTCGGCGACGGCGAGGCGGCAGAGGCGAAGCCCGACGGCCGGCCATCGTCCACGGCACCAGCGCCTGCGCCAGTTCAGGCCGAGCGCTCACCATTGTCGCCCAATGTTACCGATCCTGCCACGCGCCGCCGGCAGTTGCGCGCCCTGAAGAAGCAGCTGGAACAGCGCAATTACACGCCTGAGGAAATCGAAGACCTGGTGCAGGCGCCTGGGTGAAGCGGGGCAAGGCTGAACAGTTCCGCCTCTGATGCACAGGCAGCGGCGGCCGATGCATCCCCCGAGGCCCCGATTTACGTTCAGTTAGTGATTCGACCCGTACACCGGACCCTAGCAGTGAACGGTGTGAAGTCTGGCCACCAGAGCCGGCAACGCATGCGTTTCTACGGGGGTTTGGCGGAGCACAGCCGCCCATGCAGCCGCTTCGGCTGCGTGGCGACGGCGGTGCCATGCCCGGCCGGCAGGTCAGGGACGTTGCAGCATGTTGATGCAGAACTTAGCACTGAGACGCAGCGCCAGCGTGCTAGCTTTATCCTTTAGCATACTGATCGGCGCGCCGCCCACCGCTCAGGCGGAAACCCTTTATGAAGCCTTGGCTGCAGCCTATGCCGTGCATCCGCTGATCAATCAGGAGCGCGCGGTGGTGCGCGCCACCGACGAGCAATTGGCGCAAGCCCAATCCGGCTTCCGGCCCCGGGTGTCAGCCAATGCCGATTATGGGTTGACGACGCAAAACACTGGCGACGCGGAGTTTTTGACGAGTAGTGGCGCGGTACCATCGGAAAGCCAGATCCTGGCGAACCGCCGGAACACACAGCGCAATGACGGCCTATTCCACCCGTACGGCTACAACCTGCAGATCTCACAACCGGTATTCGACGGCTTCTCAACATTTGGCGCCATCCGCGAGGCCAAGGCCAATATCGGCGCCGCACGCGAAAACCTCCGGGCGGTGGAACAGCGCGTGCTGCTGGATGGTATCAAGGCCTATACCGGCGTGCTCAGGGACCGTGCCTTGACGACATTGCGCGAGAACAATCTCAAGATTCTGGCGCGCGAACTGACTGCCACGCGTGAACGTTTTGCCGCCGGCGAAATGACCAAGACCGATGTCGCGCAGGCCGAATCGCGCAAGGCGCGGGCCGCCGCTGATCTCGATCTGGCGCGCGCTAATCTGCGCACCGCCCTGGCTGAATATGAGCGTGCCGTTGGCCATCCGGCAACCTCGCTGGTACCGCCACCGGCTGCCGACAGCGTGCTGCCGGGTTCCCTGGAAGAGGCCATCAGCATCAGCGCGGCGGAGAACCCGGACGTCGTCGAGGCCGCCTACATGGAGCGCGCCAGCCAGCATCAGATCACGCAATTGCGTGGCGAATTGCTGCCGCAAGTCACCATCAACGCCTCGCACCAAGAACGCTACGATTTCTCCAACACCATCGAGAACCAGCAGAACCAGTCCGTCACCGCGCGCCTGAGCATGCCGCTGTACACCGGCGGCGAGCTGGAAGCGCGGATTCGCGCCGCCAAGCAGCAGCGCCAGGGCCGCCTGGAAGGCATCGAGCAGGCGCGCCAGCTGATGCGCGCGCAGACCATCGCCGCCTGGTCGCAACTGGTCGCCAACCGCTCGCAGCTGCAGGCGGTGGAACAGCAGGTGCACGCCGCCCAGGAAGCCCTGACGGGTGTGCGCGAGGAACAAAGGGCCGGCCAGCGCACGCTGATCGACGTGCTCAACGCCGAGCAGGAATTGCTCGACAGCCAGGTGACGCGCGAGCGCGCGCGCCGCGATCTGGTGGTCGCCTCCTACGCCGTACTGAGTTCCATCGGCCGGCTGACGGCGGACCAGCTGGCGCTCGGCGTCGAACTCTATGACGCCGACGACAATCTGAAGAAAACCGACCGCCGCGCCTGGGGCATCCGCATCGATCGCGAGGAAGGCTATGCCGGCTACGAGGACCGCGCCGCCGGGCTGCAGGACGGCTGGACGACGACGACGGAGTAGGCGGTGTCCCGGCGGCCGGCAATTTTCCTTCACGCCCTATGGCATCAGCAAGATGAGGTAGCTGGCCGGATTGTCGGAGTGCGCCTCGCCATGGCGACGGCATTGCCAGAATTGAATTCCCCTGGGCTGTTGTGGGGGCTGATTTCAGGTGCTATTGCGCCGATCGGCGTCCGCAAATTGGGCCCCGGTGCGACGGAGGCGATGCGACAATGCTCAAGGCCTATCAATGGAGCGAGTTGCTCGGCATTTTCTTCCTTCTGGCATCGACAGCGACGCAGATCTTCTATGTCGAGCCCCCCAAGCGCGAGATTGAATGGCGGCTCGCTGCATTCAACATACAGCAGAACGGGCAATTGCAGATGCTGGCCATCTACGACTTTCGACTGGCGACGCTGCGGGCCTTGAAATCGGCCGATGCGGAGATCACTGACACGGAGGCCGAGAGCAAGACGATGGCGGAAAGGTTCAAATCCGCTGATGCCAATATCTCCGACTACTTGATCGCCAAACAACCCGTCGAGAACTGGCTTCAGATTGTCGTCGTCGCGCTCTTTGCCGTTGGCTCCGTCCTTGCCGGCTTCGGCCGAGCCATGGAAATGCTGGCAGGACGGCGCCTAGCGTAAAGAGCCTAAGTATAGTCAGTACACCACGTGAATCACCGCGAGCGCGATTGTGCGGCGGCGTAGGGTGCGAAAGGCATCTTCGCCGTATCGCACCAGAGGCTGGCGCTACAGCCGTTCGTGGTGCGATACGGCCTGAAGAAGGCCTTTCGCACCTTACGCAGTCGCAAGCCAGTTTGCCGATGATGTTGCAGCGATTGTTGTTCGAATTGCGCCAACGAACGCGGCGTGAAAGCAGTG
>JANNSA010000101.1:0-5077 GCA_031402115.1 Hyphomicrobiaceae bacterium
GGCGCCTTCGCCGTATCGCACCAGAGGCTGGCGCCACAGACTGTTGCGGTGCGATACGCGTCGTCGCCGTATTGCACCATAGCGGGCTCCAGCGCCAGCCGCTGGTGCGATACGGCCTGAAGAAGGCCTTTCGCACCCTACACTGTCGCACACCCGTTTCCCTTATCCCACGCGCGGCGGTTGCCAGCGCGCGCACGGTCTTGGTCAGATCGGCGAGGCCAGCGATATCGGCTGTCGCCATCCTTGCGGCCGGCTGGGCACGGGAAAGGTTCCGACACAAGCCGGAGCGCAAACAGGAGTTGCTGCTTGGCGGGATAGTGTTGCCAGGCGGCCAAGGTGCGGAAGGGCTGGCGCGCGCGCCACAGCGGCATGGCGCTCAGTTGGTCAGCACTTAACTCGACGCCGAGGCGCACTGAACTTCGCCGTCGCCAACCGCGACAGCGTAAGTGGAATTGTTGGCGTCGCTCGTCTGCCACTGGCGGGCGGCGGACAAATGACCTAGTTTCACAACGGATTGCCCGAACGGGTTGTAAACAGGGCTGGAGGGTTAGGCATGCGCGGTTCAGTTTGGAAGTCCCTGGGATCGGGTGCTGTGTTCGCGGCAGTCCTGGTTGGACTTGGCGTCGCTGGCGCCGTGCCAGCTGCCGCTGAAGGGCCGTTCGCCAATATGAGCGGGCGCTGGGTCGGCGGCGGCAAGATTGTCTATGCCGGAGGCAAGACCGAGAGCTTGACTTGCAGGGTCACTTACAAAATCGATGGCGGTGGTTCGGCCGCGCGGCAGAACATTCGGTGCGCTGGCGCCAGCACCACGTTCGCGGTGTCGAGCAATTTCCAGGCCTCCGGCAACAAGGTGACGGGGTCGTGGAGCGAGTCGACTTACAACGTCAATGGCAGCATTTCTGGCAAGGTCAGTGGCGGCACCGTGTCGGTTGGCATTTCCGGCGGCTCGTTCACGGGCTCGATGTCGGTCAACACCAATGGCTCGTCGCAAAGCGTCGTCATCAAGCCAACCAGTGACACGGTTGACAAGATTGCCCTGAACCTGCGCAAGGGGTGAGCGGGATGCGGGACAGCCGATCGGCGACCGCGCCCCTGTTGGACATAGCGCACGCCGGCCGCCTGACGACGCCGATCGGCGACATGATTGCGGTCGTCGATTCGGCCGGCGCGCTGGCCTATCTGGACTTTCACGACAATACCGGCCCGACGCCTGGTCCGAAGCCCGGCGACAACCATTGGCGGGACGTGCTGGTCCGATGGCCCGAACTGGTCGATGACCCCGGCCTGGCGCACGTCGCCGTTGAGTTGGCGGCGTATTTCAAAGGTTTACGACGCAATTTCAGTCTGCCGTTGGCGCCGGCCGGCAACGACTTCCAGCTCCAGGTCTGGGCGGAACTGATCCGTATCCCCTATGGCGAAACCATCAGCTATGGCGAACTGGCGCGCCGCATTGGCCGGCCGGGCGCCGCCCGGGCTGTCGGGCGCGCCAATGGCTCGAACCCGATCGCTGTGATCATCCCGTGCCATCGCGTGATCGGCGCCAATGGTCAACTGACTGGCTATTCCGGCGGCATCGAGCGCAAACGCGCCTTGCTGGCGTTGGAGCATGCCACCACGCCATCGGGTCAAGCCACGTTGGGCTGGTAAATGCTGGCCAGCGCGCTGCAGATATTGGGTGCCAAGATTGGATAGCAGCCGGAATGACGCGAGGTGAGCGTCGGGCTGGTCCCGATCGGAGCTGGACTGCGCTTCGCCAAGTTGTCGCATTCAGCGATTGCCCAGCGGCTTGAATTGGATATGCTCGGCATCGTTCCACCCGCTGCTAGCAGTTTGGCGGGTACGTTGAGTGAGTGGAGGGCATGCCCCTGATGTTAGGTGCCGCCGAGGCAACCGCCGGATCCGTCGTGACCGCCAAACAGGCGGTGGAAGTCGTCGATCTGCACAAGAACTTCGGCCCACTGGAGGTGCTCAAGGGCATTTCCATGCGCGCCCGCGATGGCGACGTGGTTTCGATGATCGGCGCCTCAGGCTCTGGCAAGAGCACGTTCCTGCGCTGCATCAACCTGTTGGAGCTGCCGTCGCGCGGGCAGATCGCGGTCAATGGCGAGGCCATCAAGTTCAAGCCGGGCCGCAGCGGCAACATGGCGCCCGCCGACAACCGCCAAGTGGAGCGCATCCGTACGCAACTAGGCATGGTGTTTCAAAGCTTCAATCTGTGGGCGCACATGACGGTGCTGCAGAACGTGATTGAAGCGCCAGTACAAGTGCTAAAGGTGCCCAAGAAGGTCGCCAAGGAGCGCGCCGAAGCGCTGCTCAACCGCGTTGGCCTGTGGGAAAAGCGCGACCAGTATCCGGCCTTCCTGTCGGGTGGCCAACAGCAGCGCGCCGCGATCGCCCGGGCGCTGGCCATGGAACCGAAGGTGATGCTGTTCGACGAGCCAACCTCGGCGCTTGATCCGGAACTGGTCGGCGAAGTGCTCAAGGTCATTCGCAGCATCGCCGATGAAGGTCGCACCATGATTGTCGTGACGCACGAAATGGCGTTCGCGCGCGAGGTGTCGAGCCATGTCATGTTCCTGCACCAGGGGCTGGTCGAGGAAGAAGGGCCACCGGCCCAGGTGTTCGGCGCACCCCGGAGCGAGCGCTGCCGCCAGTTCATCAAGGGGATCGGACATTAGGGGGAGGGGACACATTGTTCATCTTTGGCCGCTTGGCTGCCCGAGATAAGCACGCGCGTTTCGGGCGGCCAAAGTTGAACAATGTGTCCCCGTTCTTGCCGCTATCATCGGCCAAGTGTTTTGTAGGCTCGGGCATATTGCCCGGCTCGTTTGGGAGGACTTGTATGAAGTCGTTGTTGAAGATTGCCGCGGCGGCCGCCGTGGTGCTGGCCGTCGGTGCCACCGCCGCTTCGGCTCAGGCCCTGAAGTTCGGCGTCGCTGCCGAGCCCTATGCACCGTTCACGGTCAAGGACGCCGCGGGCAAGTGGACCGGCTGGGAAATCGACTTGATGGAAGCCGTGTGTGCTGAAGCCAAGCTGCAGTGCGAAGTTACCGAGACGGCCTGGGACGGCATCATCGTGTCGCTGACGTCAAAAAAGATCGACGTCATCTGGTCGTCAATGTCGATCACCGCCGAGCGCAAGCAGACGATCGAATTCACGAATATGTATTACGACAGCGCCGCCGTGCTGATCGGCGGTAAGACTGGCGACATGGACATTACCCCGGCGCATCTCGCTGGCAAGACCATCGGCGTTCAGGTCTCGACCATCCACGAGAAGTACATTCAAAAGTACTTTGGTACGACTTCGACCGTGAAGACTTATCAGACGCAGGACGAAGCCAATCAGGACATCGCAGCCGGCCGTCTTGATTATGTCATGGCCGATGGCATCGCGCTCGTCGCTTATCTCGGCACCGACGCCGGCAAGGCCTGCTGCGAGATGAAGGGCGCCGTACCTGCTGACAAGGTCATCCTTGGCGACGGCGTCGGTGGCGGCGTGCGCAAGGAAGACACGGAACTTAAGGGCAAGATCGACGCGGCAGTGATGGCGCTGACCAAGAACGGCAAGCTCGCCGAAATCACCGCCAAGTACAACCTGACCGGCCAGATCATCCTGCCGCAATAAGCAAACCGACGCCGATAGGGCTGGATCGCGATCCGCGCGGTCCAGCCAGTTGCCTCCCGCCGACCGGTCGCGCCCACCATGCTCCTTGCCGCAACCGGTTTTGAAATGCTCGCGCTTGAGCCGCCCGGCTGGGGTGGCAACCTGCTGCGCGGCTTGCTCAACACCATCATCATATCTGCGGGCGCCTACACCCTTGGCTGCACCATTGGCCTTGCGGGCGCCATGGGCAAGCTCAACGGCGGACCGGTGCTCAAGGGCGTGCTTGAAGGCTACACGACGCTGGTCCGGGCGGTGCCAGAATTGGTGCTGATCCTGATCCTGTTTTACGCCGGCAACGATCTCGTCAATCAGGTGCTGGCCTTCTTTGGCCGGCCCGCCGTCAACATCAGCGGTCTGGCTGCCGGCATCTATGTCCTGGGTGTGGTGGTCGGCGCCTACGCTACGGAAGTGCTGCGCGGCGCCATTCAGTCCGTGCCAGTTGGCCAGCTCGAAGCGGCGCGGGCTTATGGCATGCGGCCCTGGCAGCGGTTCACCCGCGTCATCCTGCCGGCGATGTTGCCTAACGCCATTCCCGGCATGGCCAATCTCTGGCTCAACTGTTCCAGGAACTCGGCGCTGCTGGCCGTCGTCGGCTTCAGTGAACTGATGCTGGAGACGCGCCAGGCGGCCGGTTCGACCAAGGCCTATTTCATGTTCTACGTCGCGGCGGCGGCGCTGTATCTGCTGCTGACGCAAGTCTCCCTGCTCGGCTTCAAATGGCTGGAGCGCCGGCAGCGGCGCGGCCAGGCGAAACTGGCATGAGCGCGCCATGACCAGTCAAACCGTCCCGGCCACCAAAGCCTATGTCGCGCCGCGCGGCATGCCGCGTTGGCAGCTGGCGCTGCTGCTGATCGGCCTCGCCGCCCTGGTGATCGTACCAGTCGCCATGTTCATGCGCTGGGAATGGCTGCCGACCTACAGCCAACGGCTGATCGATGGGCTGGGCCGCACGCTGTTCCTCCTGATTGTCTCGTCTGTCCTCGGACTGCTGCTGGCGATCCCGATCGCGCTGGTGCAGGTCACCGGCCCGCGCCCGCTCGCCTGGCTCGCTACCGGCTTTTGCACCGTCATCCGCGGCACGCCACTGCTGGTGCAACTCTGGCTGCTGTACTATGGCCTCGGCTCGCTATTCCCTTCCATACCCTGGATCCGTGAGACTTGGTTGTGGCCGATCCTGCGCGAGGCGTGGCCCTATGCCCTGCTGGCTTTCACGCTCAGCTTCGCCGGCTACGAAGGCGAAATCCTGCGCGGCGCGTTGCTCGGGGTGCCCAAGGGTGAGCTGGAAGCGGCGCGCGCATCCGGCATGAGCCCGTTCCAGGTGCTGCGCCGCGTCTGGCTGCCGCGCGCGCTGTATCAGGCGCTGCCAACGCTGTCTGGCGAAGTCGTCGACCAGCTGAAGTCAACGCCGAT
>JANNSA010000102.1:0-3428 GCA_031402115.1 Hyphomicrobiaceae bacterium
CTGCCAATCGAGCCAGCCGAGGTCGCCGGCGATGAGCGCCTCATCCGCGACGGCTTCCTGCGCACGCTGCCCTTCATGACGCCCGAAGGCGCGGCGGAGGGCAGCGGCATGGATGGGTTCTTCGCGGCGCGGGTGGGGAAGGTGGTGTGAGGCCGTAGGGCGCAATAGGCCCTTGCCGTATTGCGCCGCGCCACACCTGCGATTTGTCAGGTGAACATGTGCACTTTGGCGGCGCAATACGCTTCGCACTTGCGCCCTACGGGCTGTGCTCGGAGGATGTCGCGAGATAGATCACGAGGAACCACTCAGCAAAGCCGGTCATTGTCTACTAGAATGTTATGCCGGCAAAGCCAATGTCGCCGGCGTAACTTTTAATCCACGGATTCATCACAAACCCAGGATGCATGTTAAAATATCAATTCGCTCTGAGATTACGTCGAATCTCTGATTTTGATATGTTTCACTGTGGTTAAAATTTGTTTCTTTTAGATTGCACAAAAATAACCTTATTTAACTGCAGGGTATTCGGGCGGCATTATTCGTACACCAAGTGTTCTCCGGATGGTCTCTACACCAACTATTGACAAAACACCATTTTGTTCTTCCTTTTTTCTTTGTGGCGCCAATTGTTGCATTCGATTTGTTTGCCGTGGTGGCAGGTATTTGCTTCTTCTTCACTTTGTTTTTCGAACTTTTCTTTCCGGTCTTTGCCTCGCCATCGCCAAGACCGTCCATGCACTTACCCTCCTGGAGTGTGTAACCGTCCGGACACCGTCGACGACAAACCCGAATATCTACCGTCTCCAGAGTTTTAAGCGCTGCTATTGTCGGCTCAAGAACGATGAGTGTCGCATTGACCTCTTCATTGTAGCGCTCGAGTGCCGCAATACTGCTGCTACCCCACTGACCATCGCCTTCCCCCTGATAACAACCAACGCGTTTCAACTCGCTTTGTAGTTTTTTCGCAAGAGCGACAAGGTCGGTCGCTGTATCTGGTGCCGTCGGGGTAGCAGCAGGTTCCGCCGGACTCACGGTGGTCAACGCCTGCTCGCCACAGCGCAGCTCCTTCTGACGAGCCTTGGCGAAGTCTGCATAAACACTCGACGGAAATCGAGAGACAAAGCTTTCGAGAATCCCGCAGCTCGCTGTCTTCTCGATGGTGAGCCACACGCGAGCCTCTTCCGACATGGGTGGCTCGCCCGATGGCTTCTGCGCGTCGGTGGTGCTCGCCTCGACTTTTTGCAGCTGCATGGTCAGTGCGGCCTGCAACTGCTTCATTTGCTCGGTGATAGCGGGCTCCGTCGCTTGGGTCGGTGCGGCTGGCTCGACAGCGGGGGAGTTGATTATCGACTCCGCTGCCTTCAGCACGATCTTGCCGATGATCTGGTCATAATAGGCCGGTTGTTGCGCGTGCTTGACAGTCGCTGCCAGCGTGTCCACCTCCTGCTGCACCTGCTTGGCGAGGTCCACATGGCTGAGCCCAGCCGTCTTCAAGAGCGGCAACAGCTTCCGAGTGAACACCGAGTTCAGATCGGGATCGCTGTCGGTGAGGCGATCGAGCGCCGTTTGCCCCAGCCCCGCCGAGTAGAGCACGAACACCCCCGAGGGCGCCTCTACACGCGACAGTCCACGGCTCAGACCAATGCCCCGTGTGCCCGCCGCCTCGAACGGGTTGTCCCGGCAGGCATCCAGCACCAGTAGCGAGGCCGCAGCACCCTTGGCGTGGATGCGCCGGATCACTGCATCGACCGAGAACCCCTCATCGCGCACCAGCCCCTCCTCGTTGGCCTGCGGCGCTGGCATGTCGGCGGCGATCAGGATGTTCTCTGCCCCGAGCGCAACCCCGTGCCCGGCGAAGAAGAAAAAGGCCGTGTCCCCCGGTGCGATCTGGCTCTCCAGATCGGCCAGTTTGCGGTTCATCTCACGACGCGTCAGGTTCTCGCCCGTCACCACCTGGAAGCCGATCTCGCTGAGCGCAGCCGAGACGGCGCGGGCATCGTTGACCGCCTTCTCGAGCTTAGGCAACGCCTCGTAGCGATCAATCCCCACCACCAGCGCAACACGCTTGGCGGCAAGGGCAGGCTGGAGGCACACCAGCGCCAGCAGCCCTCCCAGAACCAACGTCCGCAGAATATCCCCCATCCGACTGCCCTCCCGCGCCACATCACGGCTGTCGTACGGAGATACTACGCCCATCAAAGCGGAAGGGAAGGGGGTTCGTTCTGCACCTGGACGCCCGAAGGCGCGGCGGAGGGCAGCGGCATGGATGGGTTTTTCGCGGCGCGGGTGGGGAAGGCGGGGTAGTGGGTGGGGGGGCGCAATAGGCCCTTGCCGTATTGCGCCGCGCCACACGTGCGATTTGTCAGGTCAACATGTGCACTTTGACGGCGCAATACGCTTCGCACTTGCGCCCTACTGCACTACTGCACAGAGTCGCTGGCGGTTGTTGCCTCACATTCCCGACTATCCGCCATCTTAGCGAAAAGCAGCCTAGCCGCAAGTGCCGGGCAAGCCGGTTCATCACGCACCCTATTGTCCCACCAGGGCAATTCAATTCAACAACCCAAATCATCGTCATGGCCGCGAAGGCGGCCATCCATGCGCGCTCATAGAGGCCGCTGGAATTCGGTTCAGGCACGGTCAACAGCGAGTTGTGGGCGATGCCGGATTTGGCCTCTGCAAACCATCGGAACGCACGTGGATGGCCGCCTTCGCGGCCATGACGGAATTTTCCGGTTTCTTGAGAATTGAATCACCCTGATTGCCCACCACCCCACAAACTTATCCCCGCCCCCTTGCCATCCCCCATACTCCCCCACATCGCCAGCCCGGAAGCGGGACGCGTCGCGACCGTCGCGGTCGTGGGTTGGCGGCGGTGGCGGCCGGGAGTGCGGGCGAGACGGTGCCTTGTGCCCGGTGGGTCTCCGGGCTTGCCCTCCGTGACGGGCGCCGGCAACGGCGTCGCGGTCTGGATGCCAATGCGGCTAGGTCGGTTGCCCGCGAGGGTCAACCGCGGAAGAGCAAGCCCGAGGCCGTCAAGTCGCCACGACGCGGGTGCCGCAGGGCTGCCTAAACAAAACACAACGCAGCGCTTCGGCGCCCGCGTCCCGCTTCGCACGCCAATCCGGGCGCAGCCGCGCGCCGGCAGGTTTCGGCTTGTCCGCAAACCGGCGCCACTCCATCTGGCGCGGCCCGCCCGCCTCGGCTAGTTTGCATGAACCCGCAACCAAACCCTCGCGAAAGATCGCTCCATGCCCCAGCGCCCGATCGAGTTGCACATCTGGCCAACGCCGAACTCCTACAAGATCTCGATCTTCCTGGAGGAGGCGGGGCTGCCCTATACGGTCAGGCTCGTCAACATCGGCAAGGGCGACCAGTTCCACCCGGATTTCCTGAAGATCGCGCCCAACAACCGGATGCCGGCGATC
>JANNSA010000103.1:0-2595 GCA_031402115.1 Hyphomicrobiaceae bacterium
GTCGGCCGGTGGCCGCAGGTGACGCTTTCGCGATGTTGCCGCAGCTGCGTAAGCGTGTAGCGCACCCACGTATGCTGACTACGAGGTTTGGGGTATAGGCTCGATGCGCAGCGGCAACAGCGAATCAATCTGGCTGTTGAGACAGGTCGGCAGTTTCTCCAGTGTGTCGCGCAGCCATGCAGCGGGATCGAGACCATTCAGCTTTGCGGTGCCGAGCAAAGTCTGAATCGCTGCCGCACGTTGGCCGGCGCGCTCCGATCCTGTGAAGAGCCAATTCTTTCTTCCCAACGCGATGGGCCTGATGACATTCTCCACCGGGTTGTTGTCGATCGGGAAACGCCCGTCGGTAGCATAGCGACTCAAGGCGGCCCAGCGCTTCAAGCTGTAGTCGATCGCCTTGGCGGTTCCGCCACCATTGGCCACCGTCACCCGGGTTTGCAGCAACCAGTCATGCATCGACTGAAGCTGCGGCTGCGCATGTTCCTGCCGCCATTGCGTCCGCGCCGGGACGTCCATGTCCTGACTTTGTGCCTCGATGACATACAAGGCTGCAATCCTGCTCAACGCCTCTTGAGCAATCGGGTTCGGCTGCGCCGCATTCAGATCGAAATACTTCCGGCGTGCGTGCGCCAAGCAACCCAGTTCCGTCACCTCGCCGGCGAACAAGGCCTTATAACCCCCGAAGTCATCGACCATGAGATGGCCCCGCCATCCAGAGAGGAAGTTCCGGGCATGCTTACCCGCTCGGCTGCCCTGGTAATCAAACACCACAATCGGCGGGCCGGTCTCCAGCACGTTACTGCGATAGGCCCAGAGGTATGCTCGCTTGGTCTTGCCCCGTCCAGGATCCAGTTGTGCGACCGGCGTCTCATCGGCATGCAATACCTTGCGCTCCAGCAGCAATGCTGCCAGGCGATCCGCCAAGGGTTGCAGGGCAACCCCGATGCGACCGACCCATTCAGCCATGGTCGAGCGGGAGAGGATGACCCGATCCCGTGCCGCGATCTGCTCCAATCGGTACAGCGGCAGATGATCCAGATATTTGCTGATGATCACCCAGGCATACAGGCCCACTGCCGCCATGCCGCCGTCGATCACGGCCGGGGGAATGGGTGCTGCGGAGACCGTCTCACAGGGGCGGCAGGCATACTGGGGGCGGATGTGGCGATGGACAAAGAACTTGGCGGGTTCGACATCCAGTTGTTCGCTGATGTCTTCACCGATCTTGACCAGCTCACTGCCACACTTGCCGCAGGTGCAGGACTCCGGCTCGTGCCGGTGCTCGATGCGGGGCAGGTGATCGGGCAGCGGCTGACGACCGGCGCGAGGACGCGGTGGGCGGGGTGCTTGAGGCCCGGCAGTCGCTGCCGCCTCTGCCTGCTTCCTGGCCAGTTCGGCTTCGGCCGCCGCCAGGTCGCTGGCCAGGGTGTCCTGGAACAGGTCGCGCTCTTCAACGGAGAAGGCTTCGCTTCTGGCGCCATAGCGCATCCGGCGCAGGTGCATCAGTTCGAGGGTGAGCGCCTGGATCTTGGTGTTGGCGGCGTGGAGTTCGGTGTCGCGGCAAACCGATTGGGCAGCGGCCTGTTGTGCCTGATCGATGAGTTTCTGAACGGTGCCGACGACCCATTCCGGGAGTTCCGGAGCCGCATTCAATCGGGCCAGTTCAGCGTGTAAATCCATGCCTGGATTATACTCGACCAATCGGTCGCGAAGCCACGGAAACAGAGGCCTTTAGAGATATTTGTTCGTGCCTTCAAAGTTCAATTTCGCTCTGACGTTTTACACCCGCCAGTGAGCCGGCGCGGGAGCATCCAGGCGTTGCCAATCCACCCCGGTGATGAGCCATTGCCATTGCGTCGAGGAGAGGTTGCAAACCGTCGCATCCAAGCGCGGCCAGATGAACCGACCTTGATGCAATCGGCGATGACACAGCCAGACGCCGGTGCCGTCCCAGATGAGCAGCTTGATGCGATTCAGCCGTTGGTTGCGAAAGGCGTAGGCACTACCGTCACAGGGAGATCTCCCCAGCGTGTTCTGGATTCGTTGCGACAGGCCATCGATGCCGGCGCGCATGTCGATGGGTTCGACGACCAGCCAGACTTGGTTCGGCGTCGGGGTCATGCCAGGTGTTTCAGGAAGTCGATCAGCATGGGGACGCTACTTCCCGGCATTTCAATTTCCCAGCCGTCGGGGCTGCGCAGTCGAACGATGTTGCCTGCCGCCACCATACCCACGCTGACCGGCACCAGGGTCAGGGACGATTTCGCCGCTACCAACGCCGCTTTCTCTCTGCGCCGCCATCGACGTAACGATTCGACGCTCAAGCCCTGACTCGCACAGTATGCCTTCTGTGTCAGGTCGCTTTGATGCCACGCCTCCAAATGTCTGCGCCAGTATTCCAGTCCGTGCCTCTTCGCCATTCGTCTCACCTTCGAAAAGGCGAAACGATTGCACAGCTCACCCAAGAACTACAGGTGGATCCGCTAGTCGCTTACTTTCGGTCGCCACGATCCTCTGCTTGGTGTGATTCCCGGGCGCAAAAAAACCCCGCCTCCTTATGGGAGGCGGGGTTTAGGACTTGCTTTTCCTTCGGGC
>JANNSA010000104.1:0-4608 GCA_031402115.1 Hyphomicrobiaceae bacterium
GCGGCGGAGTAGTTGACCTGAGCCGGGTTGCAGCCATGGCCTTTTTCTAGTGCCGTGAATGGACGTGAAGGGAGGACCGCCGTGGGTAGAATTGACGACCAATCACGACTTCGCACGGACCTTGATGCCGTGCACCAGGAGGCGGTTTACTGGCAGGACGTGCATCGTGATAGACTGGCCGCGCTGCCATCAGGAACTACCGTGGTGATCAATGTTGAGACCGGCGAATATTCGACCGGCGATACTTGGTTTGCTGCACAAGATGCGTTTGATCAGTTAAATTCAGACCCGAGTGTATTTGGATACTCCTTCACAATTGGTCGCCCAATATTTGTCGGCGGTGGCATTTGGCGACGATAAACGGATCAATTGATGATCGAGGCCGGCCGCTTGTTCGCTTCCCAAACGAAAAAGGGGAGTTTCTTTTCATCATTGATACTGGTTTCAATGGCGAGCTGCTGATTTCAAGTTCGGCAGCCCGGGCGATGAACCTACCTACCCGTCGGCGATCAACAAGCGTGGAACTGGGCGACGGCAGTGTAGCGGAAGTGTTTGTGACACGATCGGTGGTCGCCTGGCTGGACGGTTCGCGCGAGGTTCAGTGGCTTGTGACAGATGACTGGGCGGGCGGTCCCGATGAACCTGTCGGTTTGATTGGAACGGCGCTTCTGACGCCATCCTTCTTGATGATCGATTTCCAGGCCAGAACCGTCGAAATCGAACGCCAATACTGAACCCACAACCTGGACGCACACCCATGACCCTAAAGCCGATCACCATGCCGAAATGGGGCCTCGCCATGCAGGAGGGCACGCTCGTCAAATGGGCGGTGGCCGAAGGCCAGGCGATTAAGGCTGGCCAAGAGATCGCTGATATCGAGACCAGCAAAATCGCCAATGTATTTGAGAGCCCGGTCGAGGGCGTGCTGGCGCGGCTGGTGGCCAAGGACGGCGATCTGCTGCCGGTTGGTGCATTGCTTGGCGTCGTGGCCGAGGCCAAGACACCGTCTGTCGACGTGGACGCTTACATCGCTGAGTTCCAGGCCAATTTCAAAACTG
Source organism: Hyphomicrobiaceae bacterium (assembly GCA_031402115.1). GTDB lineage: Bacteria > Pseudomonadota > Alphaproteobacteria > Rhizobiales > Hyphomicrobiaceae > JANNSA01. The sequence continues at coordinate 1,059 of JANNSA010000104.1, forward strand.
AAGGCCCGGCAAAGGACGATGGACCACAGCCCCAGATAATTGAAGCGGGCGGCAAAAAGCTCCGCTATCTCGTGATGGGCGACGGCGACGCCACGCCAATCCTGCTGATCCACGGCTACGGTGCCGATCTCGGTGCCTGGATGTTCAATCAGGGCGCGCTAGCCGAGAGCCGCAAGGTTTATGCGCTGGACCTACCCGGCCACGGCAATTCAGTGAAAGACGTCGGCGACGGCACGCCAGTTGTGCTCGCGAAGGATGTCGTGGCGCTACTGGATGCGCTGTCGATCGCCAAGGCGCATCTCGTTGGCCATTCGCTTGGCGGCGCTATTGCCACGCTGATCGCGCACCAGCATCCTGACCGCGTCACGGCGCTGACACTGGTGGCGCCCTGGGGTCTCGGTACAGAGATTTCCAGCGCCTTCATCGACGGCTATCTGGCTGAGACCCGGCCCAAGAAACTGCGTCCCGTCCTGGAAATGCTGGTCGCCAATCCGGAGCAAGTGACCGGAGACATGGTTGAGGACGTGCTGAAAGCCAAGCGTCTCGACGGTGCGGTCGAGAGCCTCGGCAAGATCGCCCGCAATCTGGCAGTTGCTGATCGCCAGCCAGGTTCAGTGCGGGAACTGCTCGCGGCAATCAAATGCCCCGTGCAAGTCCTGTGGGGCGAGGCCGACCGCATCCTGCCAGCCAGCCAATCCGGCGGCCTACCAAGCGCAGTGAAGGTCACCCGCTTCCCCGGCGCCGGCCATATCGTGCACATGGAAAAGGCCGCCGAGATTACAGCCGCGATCAGCAACTTGGCGTAGCCGTCGTGAGGTGCCGCGCCGCGCGCAAGGCGCTGCGCAATTCCGGCAGCAGTGCCAGTTTGGCCATCAACGCGGGCGGCGCATCGTTCTGCATTGGCGTGCGATACCACAGATCAGGCGCCGGCCGGACGCGGTTGGCGCGGGCCTGAACCAGGAACAGCGCGCGGTGGCCGCGGGCCCGTAGGTGCGCCAGGACGGGCGGCGTCGCATCGCGCTGGTTGCCGTAGGGGAAGCTGAAGGCCGCGATTGGTTGGCCTGTCATGTCCGCCAGCGCCGCCTGGGCCGCGTCAATCTCCGTGGTGAAATCCGCATCGCGCAACGAACGTCCGTGCACATGGCTGGCCGTATGATTGCCAATCGCGATGCCCCGGTCATGCAACGCACGCAGGTCACGCCAATCAAGAAACCGCCGGTTTCGCGCCAGCGCCGTCTCATCGGCGCCCAAGGCCGTGAGCAGCCGCTGCCGCATTGCTTCGCGTCCGGCCAAGGTCAGGGTTGGTAATGTCTCGCGGATGACGCTGGCGAGCGTCGACACCGGCTTTGGAAGGCCAGTCTGCAGCCGCTGCAAATCATGCGGCGGACTGACAAGTTGCCGCCCGACGGCTGCAATTCCCAGCGTGTTGACAGCCAGCGCCAGCACCGTGTCGAGCGGCGTGTAGCCGCCAGCGACAACCCGCGGGTTGGTGAACAGCACTGCCGGCAGTCCCGCTTCAGTCAGCATCGGCGCCGCCACCTCCAGCACCGAGCGATAGGCATCATCGATTGTCAACAGCAGGGCACGGGGCGGCAGATTGCCCGCCAGCACATCATCAAGCGAAACCGGCCGGTACCAGCGGCGGTAATGGGCCAGGTGGGCGCGAAAGCGCTCGGGGCTGGTAGTGACGCCAAGCCCGGCGGTCGCTGCGTCCTCGACTTGCGCGAAATGATGGTAGGAGACGACGGTAAGCATTGGCGTTGCCTGGCCCTATGCGGCGCGTAGGGAAAGTTCACGGTCCAGGCGGCGCAGCAATTTCACGGGATGCTCGCGCAGCCGTTCGGGCAAGGCACGCGTCACGCCTGCCAGCACGCGGCCGGCTGTGGCCGCTGCCCGCCCGCTCAAACTGCTGGCGAACACGGTGCGCGCGGCAACCGGCAAGGCCAGATTGGCAAACTCGAGCTTGTAGCGTACCTCGCCAGCACCGAGATGCACGGCCTGGCAGCCTTGCGCCGCTGCCGCTTCCACCATGCGGCGCAGCAATATGTTGCCAGGACTGAGTTCGGCGAACTCAGGATCATAGGCCGGAAACCAGTAGTGGAGGATTTTCGCCGTACGCAGACCAAGGTGGACGGCAGCGAGTTTGCCGCCAAAGCTGAGCGTCGATATCTGCGCGCGAACGCCCGCATCAGGGCCGGCATCTAGCAAGTGTCGCAGCAGCCCTTGGACCCACGGACGCGCCAGCACATCGGGCTGACGGGTTTCAGCATATTGCGCGCGTTTCCATGTCACGAGCATTGCCAGGGCCTGGGGGGCGGCTTCATCGAATTTGAACCGGACGGAGCCGTGGGCCTTGCTGGCTTTATCCGCGCGGGTGCGGATGGCGCGGAAGGCGGATTTCGCGAAAGATCTGCGGTCATCTTCCCAGGCAGCAAAGCCATCACGGAGGTCAATGATGTGGAACGCGTGCCGTTGCGCGGCGACGGACGAAGCGCCGAATACATGCCGCATGGGCAGGCAAGCGGTGCCCGTTGCCGCCACCATGGCAGCGGCGTCGCCTTGGCCGATGACGCCATGCAGATCACTCAGCAGCCCACCAATCGGCTGCGCGATGCGGGCCGCCGTCACGTGCAGCGGTAAGAAGCCAACCGGCGCGCCGGCGATTTCGTTGATGACAACGCGTGCGGTGCGGCATTGGCCAGCGACCGCGTGGAAGAAATCGGGATGGAAATACGGGCTCGCCAGCGCTGGATCACCCGCGACAAGCGACCGCCATGCCGCGTCCTCGGCGGTAGTCAACTCTTGTGCTGTCCTGATGACTTCGCGCGCCATTCGGCCTCCCAAACGCCAAGCATGCGCCAGGAACGTCAATGGAAAGTAAGCGCTCGTCTGAGATTAACCGCTAACGCGTCGCCTTGCGCTGGTCGAGCGCGTCGCGCACTGCTTCGCCGACGAACACCAACAGGCTCAGCATGATCGATGTGACGATAAAGGCAGTGAAACCCAGCCACGGCGCGTTGATGTTGGAGCGGCCTTGCTGCAGCAATTCGCCAAACGATGGCGAACCAACCGGCAATCCAAGCCCAAGATAGTCGAGCGCCGTCAGGGCGCCGATGGAACCGGCGGTAATGAACGGCATCATCGTCACTGTCGCGACCATGGCGTTGGGCATGATGTGTTTGGTCATGATGCGCCAGTCGCTCAAGCCGAGCGCGCGTGCCGCCCGGACATATTCGAAATTGCGGCCGCGCAGGAACTCGGCACGCACCAATCCCGTTAAGGTGGTCCAGCCGAACAGGATCATAATCCCGAGCAACGTCCAGAAACTTGGATACAAGACGGAAGACAGAATCAAAAGGATGTAGAGCGTCGGCAGGCTCGACCAGACCTCAATGAAGCGCTGAAACAACAGATCAACAACGCCGCCGAAATAGCCCTGAATGGCGCCGGCGGTGACACCGATAATTGACGTAATCACCGTCAGCAGCAGGCCGAATGTCACCGAAACACGGAAGCCGTAGAGGATGCGCGCCAGCAGATCGCGGCCCTG
>JANNSA010000105.1:0-4601 GCA_031402115.1 Hyphomicrobiaceae bacterium
CTATAGGGCGATTAGCTCAGCGGTAGAGCATTCCGTTTACACCGGACAGGTCGGGAGTTCGATCCTCTCATCGCCCACCATTGCCCACAACGCGGCACGCCCATGCACACTCAATTGTGCGTTTGTTGGTGCGGTTTGGGCGAAGTATAGTACGAGCGCGATCTACCGCGTTTGGCCGCAATAGCGGTCGTCAGCTGGAGGGGTGGCCGAGTGGTTTAAGGCACCGGTCTTGAAAACCGGCGTGGGTGCAAGCCCACCGTGGGTTCGAATCCCACCCCCTCCGCCATAACTTATTGATTCTCCAAGCTTTTTCGTGTTTCGTCGTCATGTTTCAATTCTGTCCGTAGTTCCCGCGGGTTACACCGGCGTGGTTTAGCAGCCCGACTCAGAGACGGATCCGGTGCGGCTTTCGGGGTGCTGCACCGGCAAAAGTCTCCTATCGGGTTTTCAGTGGTACGGTTGTCGGCGGAAGGACTGTGCGATGCTCTCGCTGATTGCTGCGCCGGAACGATGAAACCGCCGTTGCAGGGCGACGGCAGGTGGCGGCACGTTGATGGCGTTGACGCGCTCAGTTGAAACCGAGCTGGCGGAGCTGGTTCGACCAGATGCAAGCAAACCGGCCAGCGCCTAGAAGCTTGATCGCGCTGAGTTCGGATGGCTGGCGGCCTCGGAGAATGGCCTCGGTGATCTCGGGGGCCAGAAAGCTCAGGCGGAACACGCGGGTGAAATACGAGGGGCTCACCCCGGCCTCGACGGCGAGGTCCTGCATTGATGTTCCATCGCTGGTCATGACCAGATCGCCCAGGTGCCGCGCCTGCGCAACGAGCCGCCGAAGGCTGCGGTCTGACCGTCGAGGCGGCTCCGCTCCGAGTGGGCCCTGGATCAGCAGCTTCGTTTCCATGCCGGTCCGCCGCAGACGGGCTGGCACCGACAGGACTTGCGATGGTCCCTCCGACTTCCCCGGCAGCCGACGGACGTCGAGATCGGGCTTCACGACGGCAGGCAGCACCGCAGGGCTAACCGCGATGTCGACTGTCTCCGGTCGGATGTCCACCCGATCGACAAGCGCATGCAGGATGGCACGCTTCTCCGGTGCCGGCAGGGCCGGCCAGCGGCGCGCGAGGTCGGCAGCATTTTCGATCAGCGATTTACGAATCGCGACCGTCGTGGAACCGGCAGCATTGAAGACGGCATCTTCATCCTTCAGCAGCGCGCACACGCGATCTTCTACGATGCTTTCGAGGTCGGCAGCCGGGACGCGGCACGCCGCGTCCGATGCCGTCGGCCGGCCGCGCTTGATCAGCGACTGGCTGACATAATAGCGGTAGCGCGTGCCTTTCTTGTTGGCGTGTGTCGGCGACATGCGTTCCCCGCTGTCATCGTAAACGAAGCCGGCCAGGAGGCTCGGCGCCATCGCAGTCGACCGTGTCACGCGCTCGACACGGTTCACGGCCAGTGCGGCCTGCACCTCGTCCCACAGTGCCTCGTCGACGATCGGCTCGTGCAGGCCGGGATAACTCGTATCCTTGTGGACGATCTCGCCGCGATAGATCCGGTTTTGCAGCATCAGATAGAGTGCGCCACGAGCAATCGGCACGCCGCCCTTTGCATGGCCGAAGCGGTCGAGGCGGGCCTTGCTGACAATGCCGTCCGCGTCGAGGTCCTCCTTGAGTGCCAGCACTGACTTCAATTCGGCATAGCGGCGGAAGATATGACGGACGGTTTCGGCCTCGGTGGCGTTTATGACCAGCTTGCGCTCGGCAACGTCGTAGCCGAGCGGTGGGTTGCCGCCCATCCACATGCCCTTCTGCTTCGACGCTGCGATCTTGTCGCGGATCCGCTCACCAGTCACTTCCCGCTCGAACTGGGCGAACGAGAGCAGCATGTTGAGGGTCAACCGCCCCATCGACGTGGTCGTGTTGAACTGCTGCGTCACCGAGACGAACGACACGCCCTTGGCGTCGAACGCGTCAACAATCTTGGCGAAATCGCTCAGCGACCGCGTCAGGCGATCGACCTTGTAGACGACCACCGTGTCGACCCGCCCGGTGCCGATGTCGTTAAGCAGGCGCTGGAGTGCCGGACGCTGCATGGTCCCGCCTGATATGCCGCCATCGTCGTACAGGTTGGCGAGCGCGACCCAGCCGGCGCTCTTCTGGCTGAGGATGTAGGCCCCGCACGCCTCGCGCTGCGCATCCAGAGAGTTGAACTCCTGCTCGAGCCCCTCATCGCTCGACTTGCGCGTGTATATGGCGCAACGGATGACCGCTGCGCCATTGGGGCGAGGGGCGTCCCGCTTCCTACTCATGATCGTGGCCTTCGGTGTAGGTCACGGCAACGGCCTTAGTCCTGGTGCCCGTCAGCCCGAAGAACCGCGGGCCCGACCAGTGCGTGCCGGTCATCTCACGCGTGATCACTGACAGCGACTTCCACGTCTTACCTCGCCACAAGAAGCCGCCTTCGATGACCAGGACCTCGTGCGTCTCGCCGCCCCACGCCCGGACCAGCCGCGCGCCCGGCTTCAGGGTGACCTTGCGCGCCTTGGCCAGATCCGACTTCGTGGCCATTGTCTTCGCCAGTTCGGCGAGCTGACGCTTGGTCGCGGCACTGAGCCCGCCCAACACGCGCTCCTGCAGCTTCCAGGCGACGCCGAGTTCGAGCATATCCCGGCGGAGCATCTTGGGCGGGTGGGAACGATACAGCCGGCGCCATTCCGCTCGCAGCTGGGGCGCGTCCATTTCTGAAAAGCCGGCTAGCTCGGTGGCAAGCGCTTCGGTGGCGGCGCGCTTGCGTGCGCCGACGATCAGGGAGGGAATTTCATTGGGTTCCGGATCCGACACGGCTCAGCCCCTCGCTCGCGATTGCACGGCCGGTTTCGCCGTGCCGTCGAGCCGATAGGCATTTCGGTCGGCATCGGCATCGAAGCTCATGGCAAAGCCTCGCGTCCGGAGCCGGCTCAGCGCCCCGAGCACCGAGTGACGCTGCCAGCCGGTGGCTGCGACGAGTTCGTCGGCTGTCGCGCCGGTCTTGGCGGCAAGGCGGTCGATGATGACACCCAGCTTGCCACCTGGACGCGGCGTGGGCGGAGCTTGCGCCGGCTCGGGCGCCAAAACAATCGCGGGCTTCCGTGATGAAATTGATCGTGTTTTGCTTGATCTGGCCATGGGGCGGTCCTCCTGCGCCGGCCACGCGGAATGCGTGACCTTGCAACACCCGAAGCCCCGGCACACGCGGCCCAGGGCTCGACCAGCGCGTTAGCTACCGCCGCGGGTCACGACGACAGTACCGCTCCAAACCAAGGCGAAGTCCAGCAGAAAAAGGCGTTGGCAGAAAATATCTTCGATCCCAACACGTTGAAAAAACTTAGCTATTTCCGTGAGTTGCTCCAACGATACCGAGGGTTCGAATCCCACTCTATCCGCCACAACCTATTGATTTTACACGATATTTGTGAGTTTTGTGGCGGGACTAGAACTCGTCCCGTAGTGTCCGCGGGTTACGCCCGACTGGATCGTGCCGCCGGTCGCAGAGACCGCTTTGGTGCCGTTGTCGCGGAGCTGCGCCGTCAAAAGTCTCCTATCGGGTTTTCAGTGGTACCGTTGTTTGCGGAATCTGACGTCATGCTCGCCCTGTTCACGGTGCTGGAAACGTGAAACCGCCGTCGTGGTTCGACGGCGGGTGACAGAAATTCAATGGCGCTTATGCGGTCAGTCGAAGCCGAGCTGGCGGCGCTGGTCAGGCCATGCTGATTCGAAGCGGCCAGCGCCCATGAGCTTGATCGCGCTGAACTCGGATGGCTGTCGACCCTGCACGATGGCATTGGTGATCTCCGGCGCCAGGAAGCTCAGCCTGAGGACGCGCGAGAAGTAGGACCGGCTGACGCCAGCTTGGATTGCCAGCTCGGTGACCGTCAGCCCAGTGCCCGTCGTGACCAATTCGTTGAAGCGGCGCGCCTGCGCGATGAGCCTTTGTAGGCTTCGATCGGCATTTCGGTGCGCTGGATCGAGCGCACCCTGGACGATCAGTTTCGTTGCCAAGCCGGTTCGTCGTAGCCGGGCCGGCACGGAGAAGACTTGAACCGGTCCCTCCGGCTTTTCCGGCAGCCGCCGGATGTCCAGTTCGGGCTTCACGACGTCGGGCAGCATGGAAGGGCGGACCGAGACGTCGACAGCATCGGGACGGAGTTCCACCCGCTCGGCAAGCGCATGCAGAATGGCGCGCTTCTCCGACGCCGGGAGGGCCGGCCAGCGGCGCGCAAGGTCGGCAGCACTTTCGATCAGCGATTTACGCATCACGACCGTCGTGGAGCCGGCAACTTCGAGCATGGCGGCCTCGTCTCGCAGCAGCGCGCAGAGCCGCTCCTCCACCAGCATTTCGAGTTCGGCTGCTGGCACGCGGCACGCCGAGCCAGACGCCTGCGGCCGACCGTGCTTGATCAGCGACTGGCTGACGTAGTACCGATACCTCGTCCCCTTCTTGTTGGCGTGCGACGGTGACATGCGTTCGCCTCCGTCGTCATAAACGAGGCCGGCCAAGAGGCTGGGCGCCGCAGCCATCGAGCGCGTCACGCGCTCGACGCGGTTCTCGGTAAGGGCAGCCTG
>JANNSA010000106.1:0-17466 GCA_031402115.1 Hyphomicrobiaceae bacterium
CCAGCAGGCGCCGTGCCGTACCCGGCACCCGCTCGCCCCGCGCCAGCCGGCGCAAATCCTCCGGATCATGAAGATCCGTACGGATCGTCGTCTTGCCAGCCATGGTGCCCCCCCGGATCAATCATCAGTCGGCTCTCCATGAATCACATTCCTCTGCCCCTGTGAATCCAGCGAGTCACTTCATCGGGTGGATGGTATGAGAAGCTACGGAAAGGATTGTTAGGTAAGGGGCTGGCGGCCTCGTGATCTGAGTCAGCCGCACCCCAAGTACCGGACGCTTGCCGCAGCGCAGCGAATTTCTGCTATGGGTACAGGAGCGTGCGTCGAACAAAGCTTCGGACTCTCCGCGTTCGCGGCAGCTATTCGGGGTAGAGCCGATGGGGGACTTCAGTGAGGTTGACGCTCGGCTCGATCGCCGCCCGTTCTGGGGCCGAATGTTAAAGCCAACAGATCTGCCCTGAGTGTGTCCAGGTTGCCCCTTGGCACCACTGCGTCGATCTCGGCATGGGTTCTGCGCCAGATAGGCACTGCGCGGCGCAGGATATTCCGACCCTCATTCGTCAACACGAGCCTGCGGATACGTTTATCATCGCGATCGTCAATGATCGATAATAGGCCACGACGTGCCAGCGGCTTCAGATTGGCTGTTAGGGTGGTGCGATCCAGCGCGAGCAAATGCGCCACGTCACTGAGGCGTGGCGCATCGGGCCGATTGAGTGAGATCAGCAGAGAATACTGGCCCTGGTTCAATCCGACGGGTTTCAACGCTTCATCGAAGTGCCTGCCAATCGCGCGCGCGGCGCGCTGCAGATGGAGGCAAAGACAACGGTCGCGCACTTCGTGTGTGACAGCGAGCGGGAGTTTCTCGTGCATGGCTTGTAGCCTGGGTTGACGGCATTGATCATGACTTGTAAGTTGATATCAACCTAAATTGGTTCGCGTGCGGCTTCTAGTGTTCAAAGAAGGGCGTCAACATGGATGCGAGCGGCGGCAGACCAAGCGAGCAGCGTATCGTTCGCTGCAAATGCGGCAGAGCAACCTTGGCGGTGGAAGGTCCGCCGATCATGACCGTTGCCTGTTACTGCCTCAGCTGTCAGGACGCCGCCCAAAGAATTGGATCGCTGCCGGGAGCCGAGCCGCTCGCGGACAGCGATGGAGGAACGCATTTTGTGATGCAGCGCAAGGATCGCGTGGCTTGCCAACATGGCGCCGAACTACTGCGTGAGCACAGGCTTAAACCGACATCGTCGACCCGCCGCATCATCGCGACATGCTGCAATTCCGCAATGTTTTTAGAGTTTGAGAGCGGCCACTGGCTGTCCCTATACAAGGCTCGATTTGACCCGGGCGATCAACCTCCTCTCGAAATGCGGACGATGACGCAACATCGCAGGTCGGGCGTGGAGTTCACCGACGAAGTTCCAAGTCCGAACAAGCATACCCTCGGCTTCATGTGGAAGCTGATGCGAGCCTGGGGCGGCATGGGTTTCAGGGCACCCAAGATCAACTTTGTCCGAGGTTCGGTCGATGCCTAAACCTGACGACAAGATCGCGATCGAGAACTTCACCTCTCCAGGGCATGTCACGCGCGTCGACAGTAAGAAGTACACCGCGATGCGTGCCGCGTTAGTGAAGGTACTACCCATCAAATCGCCCGGCATCACCGTTGCCGAGGCAAAGGCTTCATTGCTTGCGCTCCTGCCGCAAGATCTGTTCCCGAATGGTGAGAAGGCGGGATGGTGGTTGAAGGCTGTTCAACTTGACTTAGAAGCCAAGGGGCTCATTCAGCGTGAGCAGACCAAGCCGCTACGACTGTATCGTGTTCGCTGATCAACACGCATTCGTTCATGAAGGTGGAGCAGACCAAGTCAGAACATTCATGGAATTGACCGCTCCGGGTCGAAAGCGTGGATAGTCCAGCCCGCTCTAGCGCGGTCGGCCTTCCCCGGCTCCGGACATGCTGACGGCGTCTGCGTGCGCGACCGCGACACGAGTGACACGCACCCGCCTCAGCTAGCAATCCCATTCCGTAGCGGCTCAGCCGCCCATTGCTGGCCAGCGCCGGCACGTGCGCGCGACTTAAAACGTCCCGCCCGTACGGAAGTCCTTGCCCTTGAAGCCGCCGTCGCTGCGGCTGCTGCCGCGGCGGCTGCCGCCGAGCAGGTCGCCGAGCGGGGGCAGGCCGGAGGCGCGCCGCCACGGGTCGGCGGGGCGGTCGCGCCAGCGCTGTCCCGACTGGGTGCGGGCCCAGTACTCGGCGGCGGTGATGGCGCCGCGCAGCAGCAACATCAACAGGTCCTGGGTGTCGATGCCGTCGATCACCGAGCCGACATCGTCATAGCGCTCGCGGCGGAAATTGCCGGAAATGCGCGTTAGCTCCTGCTTGCGCTGGAACAGCCCGTCAAGCTTGCCGCGATCTTCGGCGATCGACTTCTCCAGGGCATCGATGTCGTCGCCGAAGGCCAGCACGCGCTCGACGATCTTGTCATCGGTCGGCGTCGGCGTCGCCTTGGCTTCGGCAATCAGTGCGCGGGCGCTCTCATGTTGGAGAAATCCAGTATAGAGGCCAACAGCGCTTTGATAGGACTGATCCTCGCCCTCGGCATAGAGCCGCAATTGGTTGCCGGTTTCATTCAGTTCGGCGCTGACGGCCTCCGATTGCTTGATCAAGACATCTTGTTCGGCGCGCGCCTTGGCCAGGCCCGCGACGGCGTCCGTGCCCGCCAATTCCTTGATCTTGGCGGCTGCCATGGCGTCGAGCCTGCCAGCCTCGGCGGCGACCAGCACCGCTAGCCGGTCGGCGTGCTCGCGCAGGCGCACTGGAATCTCGGTCAGCACGGCGAAATTGGCGCGCGCGTCGCTGTACCGAACGAGGCCCGCAACTTTGCTGTCGAGCCAGGCGAACAGCGGCTGCGCGACGTAAGCTGATGAGCCATATTGCCGCTTCCAGAGATACATGAACAATGGATCGTCGCGGTACGGTTTGCCGCGTTCCAACTCGGTGCGCGCTGCTTGTTCGGCCTTGGCCCGCGCCTTGTCCAGCATGGCGGCGATGTCATCGTGGGTCTTGCGCAGCGCCAGATAAGACGGGTCGCTCGCCAGCACGCGGCGCGCTTCCTCGCTGGTCCGGTCGAGCGTGTCTTCCAGCCCGGCGATGTGCGCCGTGAGCTTCTCCTGCTGCTCAATTAGCGTTTGCCGCTGGGCTTCCGCCTTGTCCAACCGCGCGCGTGATTGCGTGATGGTGCGCTGGCGGGCATCAAGCAGCACGCGCACCTGGTCGCTGAGACTATCAGCTTCGCTGACGACGCCGTCGGCCACCGCCTCGCGCACGCGCGTCAGGGCCAGGTCCTTCAGCGCCGCCAGCCGGTCGGCAGCGAGGCTGGCGCGCTTCTGGCTGGCCTCGTCCAGCTCGCGCTGCACGCGGGATTCCTGACCCCTCAGATCGGCGAGCGCCGTTTCGATCTGCCCCAGCGTTTCGCGGCCGCTGCTCATGCTTTCACCCTGCGAAGTCGCACCATTTGGTCATCACCAGTCCGTCAAGGCGCCATCGGCGACGTCCATGAGCCAGCGCGGATCGGCCTCGCCGAGCACCTTGGATCCGATCACAGCCTGCTGGATGATGCCGTCGTCGAGCTTGTCGGCCTGAATCGCATCGAAGGTCGCTTTCGGCACGCGCTGCGCCCACTTTGTCACCTGATCGCGCGAACCGGTCTCTTCGTTGCGCACCGTCCGCTCCAGTGTGCGGCCATCCGGCCCGACGGCCTCGACAACGAGATAGTAGTTGCGCTGCGAGGCGTTGACCTTGGGCACGCGCCACAGGCCGCTGACCTCGCCTTGCCGGGCAACGATGCGCACATCGTAGCGTTGGCGCAGTTCGGCGAGGATGGCTGACAGTCGTTCGGCGGCAGCCTTTGCCTCGTCCCGTCGTCCACCTGCGGCAGCAGCAAGCCCCGTTTCCAGCAACCCCGTGGCCTCGGCCCTGACCGCATCGGCCTTGGCTTCGCCCGTGACTTGCGCGCCGAGGCTGCTGAGCACACCGGGCAACTCGATCCTGAGTTCGCGCTCGGTGGCGGCGACTGCCACTTGCCGCGGCCGTTCCACGGTCAGATACCAAGCGCCCCACAACGCCGCGATGCCGGCGGCGGCGGCCAGCATGGCCCGGCCCCAGCGGTCGCGCGTCACATATATTTGGGCAAGCCGCGTCGCCAGCCCGGGCGCCGGCGGATCGTAGACAAAGCGCTTCTCTTCCAGTGCCTTGACGCCGTCTTCAAGTATGGCGTCTGGCACTTCGATGCCCTGGCCGTGGTAGATGTCGCGCAATCGCTCGATCAGCTCGGCGCGCCGCGTCTCGTCGTTCAACTCGCGATCGACGATGCGCGCGTCCTGGCGCAGCGTATCGACCACGTCCATGGCGATCATGACGTCGTCGAGCGGCCGGGGCGGCGGCTGACTGGGTGGCAACTGACTGGGCGGCAACTGACTGGGCGGCGTTGCCGACTGCTTCGCGCCGCCGTTGTTGCCCAATGCCTCGCTCACGAGCTGATGGCGGCGCTGTCGGTGGCCATCTTGGCGAGGCGGCGCTTGCCGTCCTCCACCGCGTCGCGGATCTCAGCAGAATTTTTCGTCGCCATCTCGCGCATCTCTTCAATGATGGCGTAGGATTTTTCCTGGAACGTGACGACGGATTCCACCAGATTCTTGACGGCGTCGGCGCGCACCGTCGGGCCATAGCCAGAGCGTATGGCCGCCTCCTGCACCTTGTCGCCGACCTCGGAGATAGTCTCCAGACTGTCGGAGACGCCCTTTTTCATCGCCTCCAGCGTCGCTGTTGACTCGTGCAGGCCGAACAGCCCCGTGAACGACGCCTTCAGTGCCGTCAGCACCGCCTCATTGGTCGAGAAGAACGAGATGGCTTGCGCATAGACCCGCTCCTTGGCGTTGGTCGTCTGCATCAGCCGCGACATGATCACTTCGGTGGTATTGTAACCAATCGTCAGATTGTCGGCGAGGTCCTTGGCGATCTGGTAGCGTTTGTCTTCGTCCTGCATGTCCCTCAGCTTTTCGTCGCGTTCCAGTTCAAACGTGGCCCGCTCGGCCGGCTCCGTGCCAGCGAAGTTGGCGACCTTGCCGGCGGCATCGGTCAGCGCCGACTTGGCCACGGCAAGCTTCGCCTCAGCCTTCTTCAGAACCTCCAGCGCCAACACTTGTGCCTGTTTGTAAGCACCGCGATAGTCCTGATATGCCTTGAGAATTTTCAGCTCACGTTTGATCTGGTCCTTGCTGTCCCGGGCGACGTCCAGGTAAGTTTTTTGCACCGCGTCGAAGCGCACGGCGACGTCGCCGCGCGACACCTTCATCCAGACATTGTTGACGCGCTCGAAGGTGCTGAGCTTGCCGTCCTCCAACTGATCGACCAACGCCTTGGCGTCGTCGCGAATGGAATTGAAGCCGTCGACAATCTCGCGATAGCGCTCGCCGATGTTCATGGCGGCGATTTCGTTGCGCACGATCTCGTTGAACGTGGAAGCCTCGTTCAGCGTCCGCGCGATGATCGCGACCTTATCCGGATCGAGGTCAGCGATCTGCTCCAGCAAGCCGGTGATCGGATCCTCGCCGCCGACGCGCGGCTTGATGCCGAGGTCGCGCACGGTGGTCATGGCACGGTCGAGATATTTCAGGGCGGGTAGCGCGGCCATGGGCGGAGGCTCCGGTGGAGGGGGGAGAACTGAGCGTGGTTGTAGTGTAGCCCGAGGCCATGATGGCTTGGAAGGGTCACGTGAGCCGTGTCTTTAACAAGACGCCAGGGAAAGATGCGACGTCCTGCTCAGCCAATCGGGCGACAAAACCACGCTGGCTGAAATGACCGACGATCAGTGTTTGGAAAAGTTCAAGACAACGCATTCGTGCCGATCGTCCATGACGTTCGCCAGAACTTCCGCAAATCCGAAACCTGATTTCCGGCGCTCGGCTCGACTTCATCCAAGTGAAGTGCGATCGCGTCGCGCATGCGCTCTTTCAGAGTGTCGAGTGAGTGCGCTTGCGTATGGCAACCGGGCAATGCGGGTACGTTGGCGACATAGATGCCGTCAGAGTCCCACTCAATGACCACTCTGAAAGTCCTGGATATGGCGGAGCCTACTTTCTGTAGGTTGGGTCAAGCCCTTCGCGCGACCCAACGTCCACGGGCGGAATTTGCGGCAAGATGTTGGGTCGCGCGAAGAGCTTGACCCAACCTACGCGCCATCGCCTCAATTCCGTGCCTTGTCGACCAGCTTGTTCTTGCCGATCCAGGGCATCATGGCCCTGAGCTTGGCGCCGACGTCCTCGATCGGGTGGGCGGCAGACTTGGCGCGCATCGCCTTGAAGCTGGTCTGGCCGACCTTGTTCTCCAGCATCCAGTCGCGCGCGAAGCGGCCCTGCTGGATGTCGTCGAGCACGCGCTTCATCTCGGCCTTGGTCTCGGCGGTGATGATGCGTGGGCCGGTGACGTATTCGCCGTATTCCGCCGTGTTGGAGATGGAATAGTTCATGTTGGCGATGCCGCCTTCGTAGATCAGGTCGACGATCAGCTTGACCTCGTGCAGGCACTCGAAATAGGCCATTTCCGGCGCGTAGCCGGCTTCCGTCAAAGTCTCGTAGCCGGCGCGGATCAGTTCAACCAGGCCGCCGCACAAGACGACCTGCTCGCCGAACAGATCGGTCTCGCACTCTTCCTTGAAGCTGGTTTCGATGATGCCGGCGCGGCCACCACCGATGGCGCTGGCGTAGCTCAGGCCGAGATCGTGGCTGTTGCCGGAGGCGTCCTGATGGATCGCCAACAGGCACGGCACGCCGCCGCCCTTCTGATATTCCGAGCGTACCGTATGGCCGGGGCCCTTGGGGGCGACCATCAGCACGTCGATGTCCTTGCGCGGCTCGATCAGGTTGAAATGCACGTTGAGGCCGTGCGCAAACAGCAGCGCCGCGCCTTCTTTCATGTTGGGAGCTAGTTCCTCGCGGTAGATGTCGCCCTGCAATTCGTCGGGCGTCAGCATCATCATCAAGTCGGCCCATTTGGCGGCCTTGGCGACGCTCATCACCTTGATCTTTTCCTTCTCGGCCTTGGCAGCCGAGCCCGAACCCTCGCGCAGTGCCACGACCACGTCCTTGACGCCGCTGTCGCGCAGATTGAGCGCGTGGGCATGGCCCTGGCTGCCATAGCCGACAACGGCCACCTTCTTACCCTTGATCAGGTTCAGGTCGGCATCACGATCGTAATAGACGCGCATGGATTTCGGGCTCGCTCGTTGAGGTTAGCAGTTTGAAAGCGCTGAGGGCGCACAGAATTGGCGATCGTTCAAGGAATGATGCCAGGGATGATGAGAGAGGCCAATCTCGACCTGACTTCCATCAATACGTCATAGGGGGCTCGTCCCGCCACCGTCAATTCACGCGCGGTGCGATCGATCGACTTGGCCTGATCAGCGAGCACGCCGCCGGAGATGGGCAGTCCATCGGGCAAGGCGACTTTGTATGGATACGGACGCATATTCGGAGTGATCGGACAAACAACGGTATAAGGAATGCGTATATGGAAGTCCTTTGGTGTCAAGACCAGGGCCGGGCGTCGGCCAGCCTGCTCATGACCGGCGTGGAGCGAAGAGTTCATCCACACCAGATCGCCTTCATCGGGCAGGTCCATCAAAGGCGTTCCCAACCGACGGCCGGATTGTCGAATGCTTCCGGCGGATCGTTCGGGTCGATTTGCGCGATCAGGACGGCGCGGTCGTACTTGCGGTATGTAGTCGCCAAGGGCGCTTCAAGCACAATCTGCCGGCCCAGGGCGCTGATATCGAGCGCTTGCCCCTCAACCAAAGCGAGCTGTTCGGCCAAGTGCTTAGGCAAGCGTACTGCAAGACTGTTGCCCCACTTCGAAACGAGGACTTGTGTCATCGCGACCTCTGACTTGCGGACATATCTTCGAGATATCCACGATAAAGCAACAGGTCAATGACCGGACTGCAACGCAATTCCCGCAAACATAGTGGTCAGCTGCTGCATACTTCGTCTTACGTCCTGGCAACCACTTCTTACCGAGTTCAGCCCCGAAACATCGTCGGGTAGCTCTTGAACCAGGTGCCGTTAGCGTCCTTCTCCCACCACCAGACCGGGCAGGTCAGGTCGCCGGTCCAGCAATAAACGATCAGCACGGGTTCGGCGCCAACCTGCATGGCATGCGCAACGGTCACCGGCGTAACGGACGTAGCGGGGGCTGTCACAGAATGGCGGGCGCCCTCAAGGCCGTGTTCGACGGTCAAAGCGCCCGCAACGACGCAGTAGATCTCGTAGGATTGATGCCCGTGCAGCGGATAGACCATGCCGGGCGCCAGCAGGAAGCAGCCAAGCCGGATCTGGTCGGAGCGGATCAATCCGCCACGGCCTGCGATCTCGCCCCAGACCAGGTTGCGGGCGATGCCCTTGGCCGGTCCAACGTCGTCATACGTGTTGGCAAAGCGCAAAGTCGGCACGATGGCGCGGATCGCCGCGGCAAAGTCGGCGTCGCATGCAAGTGCCGCCAGCGTGCGCGGCAGATTTGTCAGCGCAGGGTGACTGGATGCCGTGTCTGCATGCGCTTGAGCGCTATCGACATCGAGCGCATCGAGTGCGGCAACGAATGGTTGTAAGGCTGCAGCTTGCACTGTGTCGCGCAGCAGGAAGGCGCGGAAAGCGTCCCGGAATTTCAGCACTTGGGTTGTAATCATAATTCTTCACCCGCAAGCATTTGGGGCCAATAGCGCTCCAAGGCAGGTCCAGGGCTCACCAGGGCAAGACTGTGCCACGATAGTCGATGAACCGGTGACCGGGTGCGCGCTCTTCGTCCAGTACCTTGAGCAAACCGCCCACGCTCGCTTCGACGCTGATAGAGGCGTTGGGGCCACCCATGTCTGTGCGGACCCAGCCTGGATGCAACGACAGTACGGTCACCGACCGCCGGCCCACATCAGTGATAGCGAAACTGCGGGTCAGCATGTTGAGCGCAACCTTGCTCGATCGGTAGAGATGATCATTGCCCGATGAATTGTCGGCGATCGAGCCCATGCGCGAAGTGAGAAAGGCAATCGTGCCACCATCGATCACCTGCGGCAGCAGGCGCTGGGCAAGACGCACTGGCGCTACGGCATTGGTCATCATGATGCTGCCGATAGCGGCAGCGTCAATTACCGCCAGCTCCTGCTCGCCGGGGCCGTAAACGCCAGCGTTCAAGATCAATCGGTCCAACCGCACGGAGGCCAGTGCCGCGACTAAGTTATTGGAACTTGTAAGATCGTTGAGATCGAAGGGCCGGATGTCCAATTGCCCTGATGCGGCAACGCGCAGCGCTTGCAATTCCGGTGCTGCATCTGGCCGGCGGGCGGTTGCGATCACGGCACGCCCTTGCGCCAACAATCCGCGCACAAGTCCCAGCCCAATGCCGCGTGACGCGCCAATGACCAATGATTGGGCTTGTTGTGACATTGGCTCTCCACTCGCTCCTGGGGTCTCGGTTGGGCTACCTTGGCACTTAATGCCACAACGGCTTGACGGCAATTCCTGCTGGATTTGGCCGTGTGTGGTTCTGTCGGCCAAAACCTAAGCCGCGAGCATCCGCACGAACCGGCCGAACACCGCTGTATGCCGGTCAACCTGAGCAGCCGTCGTCGCCGGGCACATCAGGAACATGGTGTGGAACGGCGTCACCAGAATGCCCTCATTCAGATAAAACGCATGCAGCAGCGTCTCGAGCCGGCCATTGCGGTGGGCGATCACGTCGGCGCCGTTGCGGGGCGGTTTGGGCATCGCCATGATCTCGCAGCGGCTGCCGATCTGTGTCACGTGCCACGGCAACCCATGCCCGGCGATGGTGCCGCGTGCGCCCTCAGCCAGCCGCGACGCCATTGCGATCATGTGCTGGTACGCGTCAGCCGTCAGCACGTGCTCCAGCACGGCGCGCATGGCGGCGACGGTCAGGGCGTTGCCGGCGAGCGTGCCACCGATGCCGAGATGCGCACTCTGGCGTTCGCGCGGATTGACCCACGGCACCGCCTGCCAAACCCGCTCCGCGACCGCCGCGCTGACGCCGAAAATGCCAGCTGGGATGCCGCCGGCGATTGCCTTGCCGAACACCAGCATGTCTGGCTCAAGGCCGTGCTCGCCAGCATAGCCCGTCGGTCCGCATGACAGCGTGTGTGTTTCATCGAGGATCAGCAAGGTGCCGGTGTCACGCGTCAGCCGCCGCAAAGCCGTATGGAAGCCATCGGCAACCGGGACCATGCCAAAGTTCGTCATCAGCGGCTCGGTCAGCACGCACGCCACGTCACGATCGGCCAACGCGGCGGCGAGCGCTGCTTCGTCATTGAATTCAATCACTTTGCTGACACAGGCATGGTCCACGGCATTGGCGTGGATCATGTTGCGCATCTGCACGCGGCCGTCACGCAGTTCGACGTGAGCCTCTTCAATGCCGCCGTGATAGCAGCCCGAGAACACCATTACCTTGGCGCGGCCGGTGATCATGCGGGCCAGCCGGATGGCGCCGCGATTGGCGTCACTTGCCGATGTCGTCAGCGTCCAGTATGGCAGTCCGAAGCGGCGGCTGAGCTCGGCACCGACCCAGTTGGCGTCAGCTGTCGGCAGCATAGTGGTGACGCCCGCCCGCATCTGCCGGTCGACGGCGGCAATGACGGGCGCCGGCGTGTGACCGCACAGGCCGCCGGTATCGCCAAGGCAGAAGTCGTCATAGCCATGGCCGTCGATATCGGTCAGCCGTGCGCCCTCGGCACGTTCAACGGTGAGCGGGAAGCCGCCAGCCCAGCGACGCATCCAGTGCGACGGTCCACCAAACAGATAGTGTTCGCGGCCTTGGCGCCAGGCGGCGCGTGAGTTTGGTCGCGCCTCGGCAAAGCGCGCTTGCTCTTTGTCGATGAGCGGGTCCAGCCTTTGCTCGGATAAATCCATGGTGACCGGCCCCGCGATTGCATGATCCTTTGACAAACGCTGTCAGCTGCAATTTCGTTAACAGGTTCAGGAATTGCGCGTCAATCTGCAGCCATTGAAACGCGTTAGTCGTTGCAGTGTTCTTGCGCCTTGCCACCAGTTCTCGTCGAAGGCGGCGTACGGCCAAGGGCCTATGCAGGCCAACAATTCTGGTATTGGTCTCAGCGGTAGCGCTGGCGCTTGATGCGTGAAGTTCCTACATAGAGTACGACGCAACTTCATCCCCCTTCCCGCGAGGTCAACCATGGCGTCCGTTGATTTATTGCCGCTGGCCGTCACGTGGACGCGGAGCGGCCGGCGCGTGGCGCTGGCGACCGTCATTGAAACCTGGGGCTCGGCGCCGCAGCCGGTCGGCAGTCAGCTGTTAATCGACACTGATGGCAATTTCGAGGGCTCGGTCTCGGGCGGTTGCGTCGAAGGCTCGGTGATCACTGAAGCCATGGAAGTCATTGCGCACGGCAAGCCCGTGACGCTCGAATTCGGCGTTGCCGACGAGACGGCATGGCAGGTTGGTCTGGCCTGTGGCGGCCGGATCCGTGTGCATGTCGAACCTGTGACGGCGTGATGGTGGATTGATCCATGCTGCGCTCCGATCTCGAGCAACTAGACGCCGATATCGCCGCTAGGCGACCGCGTGCCGTAGTCAAATGGCTGAGTAGTGGTCAAAGCCGGTTGGTCGCTCCCGGCACCGATCTGGGCGAGCCAAGTTTGAACGTCGCTTTGGCAGAGGGCTTCCGCACCGATCGTAGCGCTGTCGTGGCAGCGCGCGACGGCGAGGTCTTCATCCACATCCATAGTCCGGCGCTGCGTCTGGTAATGATTGGTGCCGTGCACATCTCGCAAGCGGTGATCCCGATGGCGCGGCAGGTTGGCTACGATCTGATTGTGGTCGATCCCCGCACAGCGTTTGCAACGCCTGAGCGATTTGCCGGCGTCACGCTCGACGCGCGCTGGCCCGATGACGCACTGCCTGCAATCGGCCTGGATGCCCGCACCGCCTTCTTGGCGCTGACACATGACCCCAAGATTGATGATCCGGCGCTGATCGCGGCGCTGGCGTCGGATTGCTTTTACATCGGCGCGCTTGGCAGCGGGCGCACTCACGCCAAGCGGCGCGAGCGGTTGCTGGCCGCCGGCACAAGCGAGGCCGCCTTGGCCCGCATCCATGCACCGATCGGCGCCGATATCGGCGCGATCGGCGCGGCTGAAATCGCCATTTCCATTATGGCGGAAGTAACTGCCGTGCTGCGTGGCAAGACTGCGCGCCGGGCCGCGCCAGCGACATGAAGTTCGGACCTGTCCCGGTCGCCGCAGCGATGGGCGCGGTGCTTGCGCACTCCTTGAAAGCTGGCGAGTTGACTTTAAAGAAGGGGCGTGTGCTCAGCCATGCCGATTGCGCCGTCTTGCAGTCAGCCGGCGTCGCTGCGATCACCGTGGCTCGGCTTGAGGTAGGCGATGTCGGCGAGGACGAGGCGGCGCGCCGGATTGCAGCGGCCATCAAAGGTCACTCGGTCATCACCGCCGAAGCCTTCACGGGCCGCTGTAACTTGACAGCGTCAGCGCCCGGCGTGTGCGTTGTTGACCCGGCACGGCTGATCGCGCTCAACGCCATCGATGAAGCGATCACCGTCGCGACGCTGGCACCCTACGCCAAGGTCACCGCCGGCCAGATGGTGGCGACGGTCAAGCTGATCACTTTCGCCGTGTCTGAGGCGAGCGTTACGGCGGTCGAACGGGCGGCGGGCGGTGAATCGCTGATTTCGGTGGCGCCGTTCGCTGCTCAATCCATCGTCCTGATCGTCACGACATTGCCTGGGCAAAAGGCCAGCGTGCTCGAGAAACGCATGCGCGTGGTTGCGGATCGTGTCACGCAATTGAGTTCGCGGCTGACGCGCACACATATCGTTGCGCACACGCTTGACGCGGTGGCGGGCGCGTTGCGTGCGTTACAGGACGACATGCCGGATATTGTGCTGGTGTTCGGCGCCTCGGCAATTGTCGACCGCGGCGATGTCATACCAGCGGGCCTGGCAAGCGCCGGCGGCCGGATAATTCATCTCGGCATGCCGGTTGATCCAGGCAATCTACTGATGCTCGGCGAACTGGGCGGCAGGCCAGTGGTCGGCGTACCGAGCTGCGCTGCGAGCCCCAAAGAGAATGGCTTTGACTGGGTGCTAGAGCGTTTGGTTGCGGGATTGCCGGTCACCCGCGCCAGTATCACGGGCATGGCGCCAGGTGGACTGCTGATGGAAATTGAAAGCCGGCCGCAGCCACGCCAGCCACTAACGCGTCACAAGGCCACCGATGCCGAACTTTGACGTCATTATCCTGGCGGCGGGCCGCTCCACCCGCATGGGCGAACGGCACAAATTGCTGGAAGTCATCGACGGTCAGCCGATGGTCTGGCACGCACTCGCCGCAGCGCACGCCAGCCTGGCTCGTGCAATCATCGTTGTCACCGGCCATCGGGCGGCAGAAGTTGTTGCGGCTCTCGGTTCGGCGCCAAGCATCGTCGTGCACAATGCAGCGTTTGCGACGGGCCTGGCCGGTTCGCTGCTGACTGGCATTGCGGCGCTGCCACCGGCTTCCGATGGCGCCTTGATCCAGCTCGGAGATATGCCGCGCGTGACGGCCAGCACGCTCAACGCCTTGATCGCAGCGGCGCGCCCACTCGGCGCTCGGGCCTTGTGTGTGCCGGTGCATGACGGCCGGCGCGGCAACCCAGTGCTGATCGGCAGTGCCTGGTTCCAGGAGCTAGCCAGGATCGACGGCGACAGTGGCGCGCGCGCGATCATCGCTGACAATCCGCAGCAGGTAATCGAAGTCGCGACCAACAGTGACGAAATATTCCTGGACATCGACACGCCAGCGGCATTGGAGTTAGTTCGTGGACAGCGAAGCTGAATTTCGCTTCTATGGAATAAGTGCTTGGTCTGCGGGCTGGAAGGAATCGGTAACCGAGTCACGATAACACCGGCACACGTTCTGGTTACGGGCGGGGGCTCACCAGCGCTTGTGGGAATACTTCCACGGCGACAGACGTGGCGTCATGACGGAGGGGCGGGCTGCTTCCCGACGGGCTCATGGATGGCTTAATGCCGCTGCCGCGCGGCGCAATTGATGCGCGGACTATCGATTTGGTTGAACGGTTGGACCTGTGCCAGTCGGGCAACGAGGTGTCTATTCTTTTTCAGAGTTACATTGTTGCTCTCGGGTTCAATCACGCAACCTGCATCAAAGTGCCGGAGGTTGGTGAGGAGCCTGCCGATTGCGTCATGATGAGCACGGTGCCGCCGGCTTGGTTGCAGCGCTATAACGAGCTTGGCTATGTCCGCCACGATCCTATCGTGCGCGAACTGTCCCAAACCTATCAGCCCTATTCCTGGTCAGAGGTGCGCAGCCGCCGCAAGCTGCTACCCGATGACGAGAAGATCTTCACGGAAGCATCTGGCTACGGCATGAACGATGGCTTCTGCGTGCCTATCGTGGAGGCCGGAGGCTATACCGGCCTGGTCAATCTCGCAGCCTTTGCCATGCCGTTGCAATATGATGCGCGCATACCGGTGAAGTATGCCTGTCTGTCGCTGCACTCCAAGCTCAGCCTGCTGCGCCGCCGCATCACCGACACGGCATTCGACCTGACAGAGCGCGAAATGGAATGCTTGCGCTGGGCGGCCGCTGGCAAGTCAGATTGGGAGATTGGCCAGATCCTGTCGATCAGCTCCAAGACCGTTAACTATCATATTGAGAATACGAAGCGAAAATTCGGCGTGGCAACGCGCGTGCAAGCCATCGTTGCGGCGTTGCGTACGGGCAAGCTGGTCAAGTAACCCTGGCTCTGGCATCCTTTTCGCAACGGGCTAGCGGACCTTGGCATGAAGAAAGGTCCAAGCGCAGCGAGTGCAATGGCCCAATGTTTATCGCTTCGAAAATCCTCGGTGCCCTGGCGGCGCCGGCCAGCGCACTGTTGCTACTGCTGTTGTGGGGTACCTGGGTGCGCTGGGCCAATCACGGGCGGCGCGGCAATAAGCGGGTTGCGGCGGCGTTGACGGGTTTGCTGCTGGCAGCGTTCACGCCACTCAGCGCGTGGGTTCTGCTGCCCTTGGAGGACCGGTTTCCACGGCCATTGCTCGGCGATGGCACCGGCCTTGACGGCATCATTGTGCTGGGCGGCGCGCTGTCCGCTGATGTCAGCGCCGCACGCGACCGTTTCGAACTGAACCGCAGCGCTGACCGGATCGTTGATGCCGCCATGCTGGCACGGCAATTTCCAGGGTTGCCCTTGATCTACAGCGGCGGCAGCGGCGCGGCATTCAGGACTGAAGTACCGGAGGCGAAGTTGGCTGCCCAACAGTTGCAAGCGCTTGGTGTTGCAGCCTCACGCATCCGCTTGGAAGACAAGTCGCGCACTACTGCGGAAAACGCCGCGCAAGTGCATGAAATGCTAGCGCCAGGTCAATCCAGCGTACCTGGCCGCTGGCTGCTGATCACTTCCGCCAGCCACATGGCCCGGTCTGTTGGAGCCTTCCGCATGGCTGGATTCGATGTTTTGCCTTACCCTGTTGACTACCAAACCGCTGGTGATTCCGATCGCTGGCGTTTGTTCACCGCGCCTTCGCAAAACTTGCTTGATCTCGACACCGCCGCCAAAGAATGGGCCGGGTTGCTGGTCTACTGGCTGCGCGGCCAAAGCAACGAGGTGTTTCCGGGCCCTGTAGCCACCGCTCAATGATCGACAGCGGTGCTCGCCGCCGTTATGCATTGGTGATCTGCAACTTCAGGAGGCAGTCATGGCGACTCCAATGATCAAGGGTTACAAGGCGCTGCTGGCTGAAGCCGATGCCGAGATCGAGGCGATTGAAGCTGCTGACGCGATCAAACTGATCAACGATCCAAACGTCGTGATCGTCGATATCCGCGATCCGCGCGAGCTGGTACTGGAAGGCAAGATTCCCGGCAGCGTGCACGCACCGCGTGGCATGCTGGAGTTCTGGATCGATCCCGACAGCCCCTATTTCAAGCCGCTGTTCGGCGAGGGCAAGAAGTACGTGTTCCATTGCGCCGCCGGTGCACGCTCGGCGCTTGCCACACAAGCAGTGCAGCGCATGGGCTTGAAACCAGTGGCGCATATCAAGGGCGGATTGACCGCCTGGAAGGCCGCTGGCGGTCCGATTGAGATGCCTGCGGCCAAGGAATGATGGCAGCGACGGACCAAACTGCGCGCTCGGACGTCGTTGCCTGGCATCGCGCTGTATTGATTGGCCGGGACCTGGCAGTGGTGTTGCCCGAGGCGGAAGACGAGCGCGTTCTGCGCGCCGCTGTGCACTTGGCAGCGGCACGGATCGCCCGGCCGGTGCTGTTGGGCGATCCGGCTACGATCTACAATCAGCTCAGCGCGCTTGGGTTGTCCGGTGATGGCATTACAATGCGAAACCCAGCCAGCGACGCCGACGTTCCAGCGCTGGCCAAGCAATGTACGGCAGGTCGCGATGGCCTGACGCCAGCCATAGCCGAGCGCCTCGTTCGGAAGCCACTCTACTTCGGCGGCATGTTGGTGGCCTGCGGACAGGCGGCAGCGATGGTGGCGGGCGCCGTTAACCCGACGCGTCGCATCATTGAGGCGGCGCTCATGACCATTGGTCTTGATGCCGGCGTCGACGCGGCGTCGAGCGCCATGCTGATGCTGGTGCCCGGTCGCGCGCCGCTGCTGTTCGCCGATTGCGCCGTCAACGCCGATCCGACGGTGGAACAACTTGCCGGCATTGTGATCGCCTCGGCCACCACCGCACGCGTGCTGCTTGGTGTCGAGCCGCGCGTTGCCTTGCTGTCGTTTTCAACGCACGGCAGCGCGACCCACGCCCACGTCGAGAAGGTGCGCGCGGCACTGAAGCTGATCCAAGCGCGGGCGCCTGATCTTGCCGTCGATGGCGAGTTGCAAGCTGACAGTGCCTTGTCCCTGGCCATAGCGGCGCGCAAGCTCAAGCAGGCATCCAGCGTTGCCGGGCAGGCTAACGTGCTGGTGTTCCCCGATCTTGACGCCGGTAACATTGGCTACAAGCTGGTCCAGCAACTCGCCGGCGCTGATGCGTTAGGGCCGCTGCTGCAGGGTTTCCGCCAGCCGGTCTGCGACCTCTCGCGCGGTGCCACCACGGATGAAATCGTCGCCAGCACCATCCTGACATTGGCCCGCGCACAGTGAGCAAGGGGCCCAACCCCATGATCGGCCAATTTGCTTCCCCTTAATGCCTTTGTGGTTTGCTTGCGGCTTGAGTTCACACAAAGCAGCACCACGTCTATGGGCACGTTTACCGGCACGAAGCTGCGCGACACGCTGCGTGGCACCGCCACCAACGACCTGCTCTCCGGTGAGGCGGGCGACGATTTCCTGTTTGCTGATGCCGGCGATGACACGCTGCGCGGCGGCGCCGGCAATGACGGTGTGATCGGCGGCGC
>JANNSA010000107.1:0-1655 GCA_031402115.1 Hyphomicrobiaceae bacterium
TCGTTCAACCTCGACGGCACGTGCATCTATTTGACCATGGCAGCCATTTTCCTGGCACAGGCAACCAACACGGATTTGAGCCTCGCCCAGCAGGTTGGCATTCTCGGGGTGTTGTTGCTGACCTCGAAGGGGGCCGCTGGCGTGACCGGCTCCGGCTTCATCGTGCTGGCCGCGACACTGGGCACCACGGGCACCATTCCCGTGGCAGCCATAGCGCTCATTCTGGGAGTAGACCGGTTCATGTCGGAGGCGCGCGCCCTGACCAATCTTGTTGGCAATGGCGTGGCGACGGTCGCCATTTCAAACTGGGAAGGCGCGCTCGATCACGCGCGCCTGGATCAGGTTCTCAACGGCCGCGCAGAGCCAGAACTCTCGCAGCCGGTTTAGCGTCAGTGCTGACGGTAAAAGCGCCAGTGCGGCATGAGTTGCACGGCGAGCGCGGCCAAAACGATGAGTGCCGCGCCGATCCAATTGATCGGGGCAAGCCGTTCGCCCAAGAACACCGCGCCGCCGAGTGCTGCAAACAGGTTTTCCGTCGAGAGAATTATCGCCGCCTCAGCGGGCGGGGCGTGGCGCATGGCGATGACCATCAGCGTAAACATCAGCGCACCCGAAAGCAGACCGACGAACACGATTTCCAGCCAAGCATTTTGCAGAGCAGCCACGGAGACGGTCTCGGTTGAGGCCGCCCACGCAACGCTCACCACCGTCACCAGCCAGAACTGCACGCACGTGAACAGAACCGGCCGGTCGTAGTATGCCGCGTGACCCGAAACGACGACATGGGCCGCCCACAAGACGGCACCAGCCGCAATCAGACGGTCACCCGCAGTGAGGGCACCCAGATCTCCGCCGCCCAGAAGCCAAGTTCCCACAAACGACAACGCTGCTGCTGGCCATACAATCGCGGCTGGTGCTATGCGCGTCGTCATCCAGGCGATGAATGGAACGCAAATGACATAAAGCGCAGTCAGAAAACCTGCGTTGGTGACGGTTGCTGTCACCATGCCGAATTGCTGCAAGGCTTCCGCGATGAACAAGGCGATGCTCGCGAGTGCGGTGATTTTCCAGAACTGCGGTGTGATGGGCGTGGCGTGCGCACGGCTCTCACGCAGCGCCAGAGGTACGAGTGCCAGCGCGCCGACCAGAGAGCGCGCGGCGATGAAAGTCATTGGGCCGATGGACTCCATCGCCGTCTTCATAAAGACGAAGCCCAATCCCCAAACGATTGCCACGAACAGCAGCAGTAAGTCGGCTTGAAGACGTGTCATGCTTTTGGTGATCCGGAACAGCGGGAATGCGGACTAAACAGGCATCAAAGTCCAGAGGAAGCGTGCCACCACACAGGATAGGAAGGCTGCGAAGGCGAGTTCTAGTTTGCGCTTATCGATGCCGTGGGCCATGCGCACACCGTAGGGCGCCGCGAACACGCTGAGGGGCATGATGAGCAGGCTTGCGAGGCTGACATAGCCGAGTGAGTAGGGCGGCAGCCCCGGCATTCCCCAGCCCGACCAGATATAGCCGATCAGACCGGGCACGGCGATAATCGGGCCGATGCCGGTCGCGGTCGCGACAGACTGCAACAGCGGCTTGCCGTGCAGCGTCAGCAACGGCACGGTGAACGTCGCCCCGCCAATGCCCATCAGCGTGGAAAT
>JANNSA010000108.1:0-5622 GCA_031402115.1 Hyphomicrobiaceae bacterium
GTGTTAATATAATCAACATCAGTAGGGCTTATTCCTGCATCATTTAACGCACGTTGCATCACTAATTTGGCTCCTAATCCTTCCGGATGTGGTGCTGTAATATGATGTGCATCTGCCGTAGCACCGCAGCCCCCAATTTCACAATAAATTTTAGCTCCTCTTGCTTTAGCATGTTCCAGTTCTTCCAGTATTACTATTCCACAAGCTTCGCCCATTACAAAACCATCTCTGTCTTTATCGTAAGGGCGGCTGGCTGTTTTTGGATCATCATTTCTTTCACTCATTGCCTTCATGGCATTGAATCCACCTACACCGGCTTCACTGATTACTGCTTCGCTGCCACCTGTCACTATTATATCTGCTTTACCCAAACGGATAAGATTGAAAGCATCCATAATGGCATTGGTGCTGCTGGCACATGCACTTACAACGGCAAAGTTTGGCCCCCGCAGGTTATGCCGCATACTAATCTGTCCCGCAGCAATATCCAAAATCATTTTACCGCAGCGCGGCACGACCGGTGGGCGCATAAGTGCCTGACCCCGACTGCCGCCACCGCCCGGCCTGACGCGAACGGTGGCGGCGACGCCTACAGGTCCGAGAGGCCTTGCCAGTGCGCAAGCAAGGTCAGCGTATCGGGCTTGTCGACGCCGGCTGATCCGCGCGCAACAATCGCCGCGCAGGCGGTGCCGGGGGTAACTGCTGCAGACGGCTCAAGGCGGGCCACCGCCAGCGAGCAGCCGATGTCGCGGAAGGTGTTGGAGGCGCTGGCGAGTTGAGCTGGCAGCCAAGCGAGAGCCATCGCTGCCAGCGCTGCTGGCACGAAAACGGTGTGCATGGTGGTGTCTTTCCTAAGCCCCGGGTCAAGGGAGCGTTATTGGGTCGTGTCGATGGCCGCTTGTTGCGACCTTGGTTCTACCATAGCGGGCAACTATGAAAAAATGCACGTCAAGGTTGTTAAAACAGTTGGCGAACCCGCAAACTCCGCGGCACCATTCGAGCCAAACTTGAAGCGGATTGGCGAACGCCTTGACTGTGCGGCATTAACACTCCGCTAACCGGCGCAGATCAGCATCCCTTGCCTCTGCATGTCACGACTGGTCGTCATTGTCAGCGCGCCAGTCGTAAGCCGGAGTTGCCCCCATGAGCCTACATCTGACGTCCAGCCTGAACGAAGTCCGCAACGACACCGGCCGCATCGCCTATTGCGGGCCGACCGTGATCGCCGCCATCTCTGGCTTCTCGGTCAGCCGGATTGAAGACGCGATCCATGAGTTCCGGCACGACGCCGAAGCCGCGCGCAAGATGATCGTCGGCACCAGTGCCGAAGATGTTTCGGCGGCGCTCGGCTTGTTCGGCTACGCCATGCAGCGATTGGAAGACTACAACGCACTGGAGCGCAAAGAACGGCCCAATCTCAGCAGCTGGATGCGCAAATCGCGCAGCGCTTTCAGTTTCTATGTGCTCGCCGTCAATGTCGGCAAAGAGGGCCATTGGATCTGCATCAAGGGCGCCAAATTGTGCGACACCTACACCGGCGGCAAATGGGTGTTCGCCGCCGACGGCCCGCACAAAGGTGCGCGCATCATGGAAGTCTGGCGCGTTGCCAAGATGTAAGTCAGTGCTTCAGGCCAGCATGTGCGCGGGTGGGGAGTTCGTCCTTGACTTCAGCGCACCGAACCACTTATCCATGCGCCGCGACGAACACGCACGGCCGCTCGGCCAGCGACGTTCTGCTGCGGGAGTAGCTCAGTTGGTTAGAGCGCCGGCCTGTCACGCCGGAGGCCGCGGGTTCAAGTCCCGTCTCTCGCGCCATTCTTCTCATCGATACAGCAAACAGGCATTGGCTCCGCTGTAGCGTTAGCACAGGTGTCGTTTGTGGCACTGGCTTGACGCGGCCCGCCCGTGTTAGCTCGCTGCTGTGAACGCAAGCGCCTGATTCGCATCAGCGTCGGCGTGTCGTGCGTACCATCAGCCAAACCTGGAGGGCCACGATGAGCCAGTTGAGCAGCCGAGCCGCATCGAATTTCGGCGTCCAGACCATGGCTGATTCCGGTGCCACGGGCAGCGCCACCGAAATCCCGGCCACCCAGCTTGACGATCTCGAGTTTGCCTCGCTGATTTCCAGCAAAATCTGCCACGATGTGATCGGCTCCGTGCAGGCGATCTCACTCAGTCTGGAAGTGTTGGATGATCAGGACGATACGGAATCGCGCGACTACGCCATGACCGTGATCCGCAACTCAACGGAAATGGCGTCGGCCAAGCTCGAGTTTGCGCGTGTTGCCTATGGTTCGGCGGGGTCGGCAGGGGCCTCGGTTGATCTCAGTCAGGCGCACAAGCTTGCCAAGGGCTATATCGGCAAGGCCAAGCACCGGCTGGCTTGGAGCGTGCCGCCCGGCTACATGGCCAAGGATCGCGCCAAATTGCTGCTCAACATGGTCGCCAATGGCATGGCGGCGCTGCCGCAAGGCGGTGATATTGCTGTGGAAATGACCGGCACGATCGAGGTGCCGAGCTTCACGGTGCGCTGTGCCGGCACCGGCGCGCGGGTACCGCAAGCGCTGCATCAACACCTGACCTCGGCTGAAGCCTTGAAGGTCGACGCCATCACCGTGCAGGCGTACTACGCTGCCAGGCTCGCGCGCGCCGCTACCATGCGCTTCAGTGCCGTTGCAGAAGGCAGCGAAATCGTCCTGCGCGCCAGCGTCGCGGCATAACCGGCGACACGCGGTTGCCGCCTCACTTAACCTGGTCAATTAGGCCACTGTAACGAACCGACACTTTCCGGGCGAAGGCTGCTATAGCTCCGCCCTTCCCGGCGTCGCTTCCCGTCGCAGCAGAGTGCCCCCATGGCCGCCTCCACTATTCTCGCGCCCGTCTTTGTGCAGGTGCTGCTGACCTTTGTGCTGATGGTCATCATGGGCCGGCGGCGCATGCTGGCGATCAACACCGGCGGCGTCAGAATGCGCGACGTCGCCCTGTCGGGGGCGGCCTTTCCCGATGCCGCGCGGCAGGCCGCCAATAGTTACGCCAATCAGTTCGAGCAGCCGGTGCTGTTTTATGTCGTGGTCGCCTTCGCGCTGTTGACCGGGCAGGTCAGCGGCCTGCTGGTCGGGCTTGCCTGGGCGTTTGTCGCGGCGCGGCTGGTGCATGCCGGCGTCCACATCACCAGCAACCGCATCCGTCATCGCTTCATGGCATTCGTTGCCGGCGCCGCCATTCTTATGGCAATGTGGGCGGTGTTGGCTTGGCGCGTCTTCACGGCTGGTGGGATTTAAGCATCATGCGACCCGCTGGCCGGCTTGCCGCCGCTATTGAAGTTCTGGATACCGTGCTTGCCCGTTACCGGCCAGCGGCGCTGGCGCTTGGCGACTGGGGCAAGGCGCATCGTTTCGCGGGCTCCGGCGACCGTGCGGCGATCGGCAATCTCGTCTACGACGCCTTGCGCCAGCGGCTGACGCTCGGCTGGGCGATGGGCGAGGACAGCCCACGGGCGCTGGCGCTGGCCGCAGCCGCGACCGGTTGGGCATTGGCGCCTGAGGCCATTCAAGCGCTGTGCGGCGAACCGCACGGGCCAACGCCCTTGAGTGACGCGGAGCAAGCTGGATTGGCCCGGATCGGCGGCGCCGGCGCAGCAGATCATGTCCGCGCCAATATCCCCGAATGGCTGTGGCCGGCATTTACGCAGAGTATTGGTACCGAAAGTATTGGCGGCGATGCCGATGTCGTGGCTGAAGGCTTGGCGCTCGCGGCGCGCGCGCCGCTTGACCTGCGCGTCAACACGCTGAAATCCGATCGCGACAGCGTTTTGAAGGAGTTGGAAGTTTTCGCTGCCATCGCGACGCCATGGTCGCCGCTGGGCGTCCGCATCGCGCCACCCGCGACCACTGGCCGGACCCCCAACGTGCAAGCCGAACCCGGCTTCCTCAAGGGCTGGTTTGAGTTGCAGGACGAGGGGTCGCAGATCGCTTCGGTGATCGCGGCGCGCGCCGCCGATGGCCATGGCCAGGTGCTCGACCTGTGCGCAGGCGGTGGCGGCAAGGCGCTGGCGCTGGCCGCAGCGCTCGGCAACAAGGGTCAGATCTTTGCCTATGACAGCGACAAGCACCGGCTGAAGCCAATCCATGACCGGCTGCAGCGCGCCGGTACGCGTAACGTCCAGGTGCTCAATCCGCGGCCCGAGGCACTGCAGGCTTTGCTCGGTACCATGGGCACGGTTGTTATCGATGCGCCCTGTTCGGGTGCCGGCGCCTGGCGCCGCCGGCCCGAGACCAAGTGGCGGCTGACGCCGGAAGCCCTGGCGGCGCGGGTTGGCGAACAAGCGGCGCTGCTCGATCAGGCCTTGACGCTGCTTAAGCCGGATGGCCGGATCGTCTACATCACCTGCTCGCTGCTCGCCGCCGAAAACACCAGCCAGATCGCTGCCTTCCTCGGCCGCCACGCCGGCTGGCAGGCCCGTTCTGGCTCGGAACTAGCGCAATCGGCATTCGCCGACGGGCCCGCACCACCGGCACTGAACGCCGCCACCGGCCTGACTTTGCTGCCGGGAAAGTCCGGCACCGACGGCTTCTTCATCGCCGTACTGCAACGCGGCGGTTGATCGCAGCACCGGGTTCCGTGCCCGCCGGGCTCGCGGCGTAGGCTGGGCTGAGCTCTGCGCGAAGCCAAGCGGCCACGGGCAATGGACGGAAAGAAACCCGCCAATCGCTGGCGCTGCGCGTGCATGCTGGGCTAGCTGCCTAGCAGCTGCAGCATGGTGCAGGCCGCGTGGAAGTCGCTGGCGCGGCGGGTGCGGCGGGCGGCGGCTTCTTCGACGATGCCCCATTGGCTTTGCTGCCAGTCTTCGTCGACGGTGGCGGCGGCCCAGGCGGCGGTGGGCGAGATCGCCTGCTCGTTGATGGCGAGCATCAGCAGGGCCGAACCCGAGACCGTTGTGATCGTATGCAGCGCCGCCAGCCGGCAGGCGTCGAAGCCTGTCGTCAGCGCCGCCATGCGCGCCAGCGTCGCCGCTGGTTGCGCGACATGCACGATGCCCTCGGCGAGCACGAAGTGCAGGTCGTGCGTCGCCTGCGCCCAGTCGAGCACCGGGTTCCAGCGCTCGGCCTGCAGCGCGACATGGCCCGGTGGCGACGGCGCGCGATAGCACAGCAGATCGCTGCCGGCATAGCTGATCATGTCGGCGGCAATGGCGGCCTCGCGACCGGCAACGCCATCCAGTGCCGTCGTGACCAAACGCGTCAGCGGCATGCTGATCGGATTGATGCGCTCGGCCTGTGCCGCCCATTCCGACGCCAACGCCTGCGCCAGGCGTTTGGCGGCGACCGCCAGGAGCCGCTTGCCGGGCGTGCGCGCCGGCTTGCCATCGAGCAACACGCGCCATTCGCCCGCCGCCGCCGCGACCGCCACATCGCTGTAGAAGCGGCGTGGCAGTTCAATGGGCTTGAAGCCCGTCGGTTGTTGAAGCGGCTGTTTCGCCTCGGGGATCTCGCTCGGCATCGTATACCAGCCCGCACTCACTGTGACTCTTCATTGCTGGCTTGGGCTCCGGCCATTAGGCAGCCCGGCCGATCGCAGAAATCCTGACCGACTCCGATCAGGGTTTATGCGGTCCTGAATTAG
>JANNSA010000109.1:0-3699 GCA_031402115.1 Hyphomicrobiaceae bacterium
CGGCAATGATATTTTCGCGTCGCTTGAAAATGTCCGCGCGCGTGAAGGGAGCCGGATTGGGTATTTGGTGCGGAAGGGGTAGGGGCGGGGCTGCGGTTGACCGGTAAAATTACTGAACGATAACAGCGCGCCCGTCCTCGATTGCTCTAGTCCGCGCCCGTTCGTCGATATCCTTCAGTGTATTATTCAGGCTATCCGCCGCGTCTTTCTTCTGTTTCCGGATGTCTGCATCCGTTCGCACGCCTATCTGTTTACTGGCATCGAACGCCTTGAGCTCATCTGGCAGCGCCCCGGACGGCTTAATGTCAGGCAACAGCTTGTTTACGCGATCGACCTCTTCGCCAGCTATTGCACCCGGAACAAAAAGACATAGGGCCGTGCCAAACGCGGCGACGGCAAACGTGAGGGCCGTGTTGTGCAACAACCGCATGACTCTGAACTCCTTCGTGAATTTTGTTCACATAGGGGTGCGGGCGTCACCTTTCAACGACCGCTTGGTTGCATTCTAGCCGAGAATTATGTTCCAGCTTTGGCCGTGACGGTGGCAACGACGGGAGGCTCCGGCACGTACGGTTTAATTTGCAACGAAACTTTGTGAACGTCTTCTCTTTCAGCTTTCAAGTCCATTGATGCTGTAACAAGGCTCGGATGCATGGGCTTCAGCTCAAGGCTTGGTTTCAGTCCGCCATTGACTTTGGTCGTGAACGTTAAAGTGTCGGTGAACGTATCTCCTTCGCTCGCCGTGACCAGCCTCGTCGACCGAACTATTTCGAAGTATTGGGATACGAATTCATCGATGCCGACATTTCCGGTAATCGGGTACGGGCGGGCGTGGAAGTCTTCTGGATCAGAGTATTGGCCGCTGCAATCGAGTTCGGCGGTGTCAGCGAGTTCACCAAACAGCGACGTCGTTTTTACGATCCGTATGGCTTGACGGTTCTTGTCCAAGCCCGCATCAAAGCCCAGCGAGATTGTGCCGAAGTGTATTGGCCACGTGATACTACCCGTCGCGCTATTGTCGTTTTTTTCCTTGATGTCAAAATCAAGCTGCATCGTGAGAGTCGCATTGTTGATCAGGAAAAGCTCCCGGCGCGTCAACGAATCAAGATTTGCTGCGTTGATTTCAGTTTTGTATCCGGCGCCCTTTTCGGTTGCTGCAGTATATTGCGCAAACGTTTTTCCGAAGTGCGACTTGAGTTTTTTGTTGTATTCTTTTTTTGGATCGGATTGCGCAGCTATCAACTCGAGACGTGTTTTCTCCAACATGTCGTACTGGGTTCTTACCTGCAATGCCTCAGCTAAAGGCGCCTCTTGCTTTTCGTGCCACTTCTTTTTCGTTGTAAGCATCCGGTCAAGACCGCAGGTTTAGGCGGCTACGGCAGCGACCGCCAGTGAAGCTTTCCAGGTCCACGGCAACAGGTCTGTGATGCGCTTCATCGGGTGGTCGGCAATGCGTGCCAAGACATCGGCGAGCCAGGCGCGTGGATCGACGTCGTTGAGCTTGCAGGTTTCGATCAGCGTATAGATGGCTGCAGCCCGGCGGCCACCGGAGTCGCTGCCGCAGAATGTCCAGTTTTTCCGTCCGACGGCGATGCCGCGCACGGCGCGTTCGGCGGCGTTGTTCGACATACAGATGCGGCCGTCGTCAAGGAACCGCGTGAACGCGGGCCAGCGTTTCAGGCTGTAGTCGATGGCCTTGGCGACGGGGGCTTTGGATGAGAGCTTCTTGCGCTCGTCGCGCAGCCAGATTTCGAGCGCATCGGTCAGAGGCTTCGAGCGCTCTTGCCGGATGGCATGGCGCACGTCCGGTGGTTTGCCGTTGATCTCGCGTTCGATGGCGAACAGCTCATCAATGCGGCGCACGGCTTCAATGGCAACCGGCGCTTTTTGCAGATCGGCCAGTTCGAAGAACTTGCGCCGCCCGTGCGCCCAGCACGCCGCTTCATAGATCATTCCTGGTTTGCGGCCTGCAACATAGAGACCGTTGTAGCCCGAGTAGGCATCGGCCTGCATCAGGCCGCTGTAACTTTCGAGATGTTTCTCAGGATGTTCGCCGCCGCGCGTCGGCGAGTAATAGTACAGCGCGGCCGGTGCTAGCTCGCCGCCGAACGGCGCGTCGTCGCGAACGTACGTCCACAGCCGGCCAGTCACGCATTTGTTGCGGGCAAGAACCGGTACGGTGGTGTCGTCGGCGTGAATGCGCTCGGCCGCCAGAACGTGCTTTTCGATCTCGTTGACCAGCGGCTGCAACGTGGCGCTGCAGGCCCCGACCCAATCGGCGAGCGTCGAGACATCGAGATCAATGCCGTCTTTTGCGTAGATCTCACTCTGCCGGTTCAAGGGCAAGTGCGCGCCGTATTTGGAGAACAGAATGTGCGCCAACAGCTGCGGCCCGGCACGGCCACGCGCAATCGGATGTGATGGGGCAGGCGTTTCGGTGATCTTTTCGCAAGCCCGGCAGCTAAACTTTTCGCGAACGTGGCTCACAACCTTCCAGCTTACGGGGATGATCTCCAACGTCTCTGTGGTAGTCTCGCCGAGTTTGCGCAGCCGGTCGCTGCCGCAATGCGCACAAGTACAGGGTGCTTGATGCACGACCCGTTCACGCGGCAGGTGCGCGGGTAAGGGACGGCGGGCAGGTTTCTGCGCAGCAGTGTCTTCAACCGGGCCAACAGCGTCAATGCTGGCCGCTGCTTTGCCTTCGGCGACCGTGGCGATCAACTCGTCAAGCTGCAGTTCCATTTGATCAAGGAGATGCACCCCTTTCTCCGAAGACGCGCCATGCGTATCGCGTTGCATTTTGGCGATGGTCAACTTCAGGTGGGCAATCTGGCCGTCAAGGTCGAGCGCGCGAGTTTCGGCTTTGATCGCTCGCAAGTGAGAAGTGGTCTCCCGCGCATCGGCAGCGATCAGCAAGGCCTGCAGCGTTGCTATGTCATCAGGGAGATGGGCTAGATCAATCGCCATGCAGATATTTTACACTGCTTCGCGGATCTGCGCCTTAACCCGCGATCTCCGGACGGTAGGTTTTTTGTGGGGCACGCCAATCAATGCCTTCAAGCATGTACCCGAGCTGCGCTGGCGATATCGTCACTGCGCTGTCCTTGGACGTTGGCCAGATAAACCGCCCGCGCTCCAGCCGCTTCGAGAACAGGCACGCACCTTGCCCGTCGTGCCAGATGATTTTCACCAGATCACCGCGCTTGCCGCGAAAGACAAAAAGATGGCCGGTATGCGGATCGGACTTCAGCGTTTCCTGCACCATCAGCGCCAGACCCGGAAAGCCGCGCCGCATATCGGTGTGGCCCGCGGCCAGCCACACCCGGACACCGGCCGGCACCGGGATCATCAGGGCGTCTCCAGCGCCGCAACAATCCGCTTCAAAACGCCGATGTCGACATCGCCTGCCACACGCAACTTGCGGCCGCTCGCAACCTCAATCTCGATCGTGCTGTGCGGCTTTGACCCAGACGCCGCCACGTCCGGCGGCGGCAAGGCCAAGGCTATGGGCACGAAGGATGTTTGGGCTCGTGTGCTGTCCGGCGCCAGTGGGGCTGAAAACTGCTTCTTCCAGCGGAAGAGCAAGCTAGGCTTGATCCCGTGACGGCGCGCAACAGCGGACGCATTCCGGTAGCCCTGTGACGCCTCCGCGATGATCGCGCGCTTCTCATCGTCGCTACGAACCCGGCGCGTTTCCGC
>JANNSA010000110.1:0-6705 GCA_031402115.1 Hyphomicrobiaceae bacterium
CTTCGGAAAAACGCTGCGGGCGCGCGGCCGGCGGCAATCCGGGTTCCGAGCGATGCGCAGGTTCATGAGCCAGCAGCCGCTCAGCCATGCGTTCCGTTGTGCGCCGGTCAGCGCTGGGTGACATGAGGCCCAGCATGCCAACGCGCTCGCCCCCATCGATCAGCAGGCCGGTCAAGGCAAACGCGAGCACCAGCGCCCGGTCGCGCTTCGGTACGCTGGCGAGATGGCTCTGGAAGCGCATCGAGGGCGAGATATCCGACCACAGCCAAAAGGTGTGCGAGGCCGCCCACTCGCGCTCGCGTACGAACAGCCGGTCAGAACTGGCCGAGCGCCGCCAGTCGATCAGTGGCCGGTTGTCGCCATCCTGGAATTGTCGGAACTGCCAGAACGTTTCGCCGGGACCAGCCCGGCGCCGGCCATGCAAGCCATGGGCAACCGTCTGCGAGATGCGGCGCGCCTCGATCAGCAGGTCGGGCAGGCGGTCGGCCAAGGCGCCGGCCTCAGTCTCCAGACCAATCATGGCACTGCG
Organism: Hyphomicrobiaceae bacterium; assembly: GCA_031402115.1. GTDB lineage: Bacteria > Pseudomonadota > Alphaproteobacteria > Rhizobiales > Hyphomicrobiaceae > JANNSA01. The sequence goes on from JANNSA010000110.1 coordinate 530, forward strand.
CTCAGCCGGCACGGACGCGTCACGGGAGTTTCGCGCAGCCACCTGGTGAGTACTCCCTGTGCAGACGAAGGCTGTGTTTCAGCTCAACCGCGCCGCGAGCCGGCCGATCATGTCGGAACTGCTGATACCCTCAGCGCGCGCTGCGAAAGTCAGCGCCATACGGTGCTTCATGGCTGGCACCGCAAGCGCGATGACGTCGTCAACCGAGGGTGACAGGCGGCCGTCGAGCAGGGCGCGGGCGCGCACCGCAAGACTCAGCGCCTGGCTGGCGCGCGGTCCCGGCCCCCAGGCGATCAGCCGGTCGACATCGTCGCCGGCGCCGGTGCCTGGTCGGGCGGCGCGCACCAGCGTCAGGATCGCGTCGGTCACCTTGTCGCCAACTGGGATCTGCCGGACGATACGCTGAAAGCGCTGCAAGTCGCCGACTTGCAATATGGTGCTTATGCGCGCGTCATCGGTGCCGGTGGTTGACGACAGCATCCGCCGCTCAGACACCTGATCGGGATAGCCAACGTCAATTTGCAGCAAAAAACGGTCAAGTTGGGCTTCAGGCAGCGGATAGGTGCCTTCCTGTTCCAGCGGGTTCTGCGTTGCCAGCACGTGGAACGGCGCCGGCACGTCATAGCGCTGGCCGGCGACCGTGACGTGGTGCTCCTGCATCGCCTGCAACAGCGCCGACTGCGTCTTGGGGCTGGCGCGGTTGATTTCGTCGGCCATCAGCAGCTGGGCAAAGATCGGTCCCTTGACGAAGCGGAAGGCGCGGCCTGTCGGCGTTTCCTCCAGCACTTCCGAGCCAATGATGTCGGACGGCATCAGGTCTGGAGTGAACTGAATGCGCTTGCTGTCGGTGCCGAGCACGGTACCCAGCGTTTCCACCAGCCGCGTCTTGCCGAGGCCGGGCACACCGATCAACAGCCCGTGTCCACCGGCCAGCAGCGTCACCAGCGTTTGCTCGATGACCGTATCCTGGCCAAAGATGACGGCACTCGCGGTCTGGCGCACCAGCCGCATTTTGTCGGTGGCGGCTTCCGCGCGCTCGACAATTCGATCATCGGTTTGACTGATTGGGTTCATGGCGGGACTATATGTATCCTTGCGAGCGGCTCCAAGCCATGCGCAACAAATAGGTCACAATCGTGAAAGGCGAAACGTCCTTGGCGAATGATCACGCAGCTGTGGCTACTGCACCGGGCGGCCTGGCCGGGCTGGAAGCCCTGATCAAGGCGCAAGGCCAGTCGCAAGCAGACGCCGGACATCCGCCCGTGCATCACTGGAATCCGCCCTATTGCGGCGAGATCGGCATGCGCATCGCCGCTGATGGTACCTGGTTCTACCAGGGTAGTCCGATAGGCCGGAAGCCGCTGGTCAAGCTGTTCGCCTCGGTGCTGCGCAAGGATGCCGATGGCCGTCACTATCTCGTGACCCCGGTGGAGAAGGTCGGCATTGACGTCGACGACGCGCCCTTCATGGCCGTTGAGATGGACGTGACGGGCAGCGGCTCGACACAAGTGCTCCGGTTCCGCAGCAATGTCGATGACTGGGTGGACTGCGGCCCTGCGCACCCGATGCGCTTTGGCACAGATCCGCGCTCAGGTGGCCGCAAACCCTATGTCAATATGCGTGCCGGACTGGAGGCGCTGCTGACCAGGGCGCTGTATTATGATCTGGTGGCGCTGGCGAGTAATCACGCGGTTGCGGGCACCAACCAGTTCGGCATCTGGAGCGGCGGACAGTTCTTTGCCATGGCTGATGCGGCGCTGATCGACAGCCTGACATGACCATTATCACCGTCACCACGGCTGGCGATTTCCGGCGGCGGGCGCGCGCCGCGCTGCACGACGAACCGGGCAATCACGTCTTCGATGCGTTGCAACCAGCACCCAAGGGCGATCATGACTTGAACGCGGCGACAGCGGCAGACTTCCTGCCCGGTCCGCTGAAGCCTGCGGCCGTGTTGGTGCCGGTGGTGGCGCGGGCCGAAGGATTGTCGGTGTTGTTCACGGTGCGCACCGGCGGCCTTTCCAATCATGCGGGCCAAGTGGCGTTCCCCGGTGGCCGCATCGATCCGGATGATTCGGGGCCACTGGGCGCGGCGTTGCGCGAGGCGGATGAGGAGATCGGGCTGGATCAGCGGTACGTCGAACCGCTTGGTTACCTCGACGCTTATCAGACGGGAACCGGCTATCGCGTGGTGCCGGTGGTTGGACTGGTACAGCCAGAGTTCAGCCTCCGGTTGGCGCCCGCTGAAGTGGCGGCCGTATTCGAGGTGCCGCTCGCCTTTCTGCTCGATCCAGCCAATCATCGCCGTGATTCCCGCGAATGGCGGGGGCATCTGCGCTGGTTTTACGCCATGCCCTATGGCGAGCACCTGATCTGGGGAGCCACGGCGGGCATGGTCCGCAATTTGTATGAAAGGCTGCTGTGAGCACGCTTTCCGGGCTTCAAGGCAAGCTGGCAGCAGCGGACTGGCTGCATCGGCCAGAGACGCAGGCGCTGTTCGCAGCGTTTGCGGCAGCCGGACAGCCGGCCCGCGTGGTTGGCGGCGCGGTGCGCAACACGCTGCTTGGCCTCGCCGTCGACGATATCGACATCGCCACGCCAGTTTTGCCCGAGGCGGTCGAGCGCATCGCCCGCGGCGCTGGTTTCGCCGCCGTGCCAACCGGCATCGCGCACGGCACGGTTACGGTGGTGGTCAATCATCAGCCGTTCGAAGTCACGACCTTGCGCCGCGACGTCACCACCGACGGCCGCCGCGCCACGGTCGCCTTCACAACGGATTGGGCCGAAGACGCCGGTCGCCGCGACTTTACGGTCAACGCGCTGTATTGCGACCCCGACGGCACCGTGCACGATCCAGTGGGCGGATTGCCTGATTTAGAGGCGCGGCGCATCCGCTTCATCGGCGATGCGGACACGCGAATCGCCGAGGATTACCTCCGTATTCTCCGATTCTTCCGGTTCTTCGCCAGTCACGGCGACGCTACCATCGATCGCGACGGTGCACTGGCCTGCGAACGCGGGCGGGCTGGACTGGCGCAATTGTCGCGCGAGCGGGTGCGGGCCGAGCTGTTTAAGCTATTGAAAGCGCCGCGCGCCAATGCGGGCATCGCGGCGATGGCAGCGCATGGCCTGCTGCCGGCAATCCTCGGCGGGGTTGGTTATCCGGCTAGTCTTGGCCGATTGATCGCGATCGAGGCGGCCACCCGATTGCCCCCCGACCCGGCTCTTCGTCTGGTGGCTCTTGCCGTCCGAACCGCTGAGGATGCCGCGCGTATCGCGACCTTACTGCGTTTGAGCAATGATGAACGGGCGATCATCAGCGCTGCCGCCAGAAGCTTCGCCGAACGCGACGTTGAGCGTGCTGGAGTCGGCGAAGCGCGCGATCGCGAACATCTCTACCGTTTTGGTCCAGATCGCTACCGCCGGGCGATTCTGTGCCACTGGCTGCAATCCGGCGCGGCTGTAGACGATCCAGCTTGGATGGCCCGCCTGCAGCTGCCAGCACAATGGCCAGTGCCGGAGTTCCCGCTCAACGGCAGCCACTTGCTGGCAGCAGGCTTGACTGCTGGACCAGAGCTTGGAATGGCACTTGCGCGGTTGGAGCAAACATGGATTGACAGTACCTATCGGCTAGATCGGCAGGCACTCCTGACCATTTGGCGTCGCGGTTAGCACTGCGGAACTCGGCCCCTAAGCGTATTCAGCCCATACAGGCGGCGCTGCTATTGGCCTCCGACAGCTTCGGGGGCCTGCGACAGCATCTGGCTCGAAATTTGCGGTTGGATAGCCTATATTGATAGCGTTCGTCGCTTCCGAGGACATCGCCATGACCTCTACCCAAACTACATCCGACGCGATCAGCCCACCTAAGCGCGCGGCGCGGGTGCGTCCGCAGGTGTTGACATTGACCGAGGCGGCGGCGGAGCGGTTGAAAGCCATCATGGCGGCCAAGGGCCCAGCGACGACGGCGTTGCGCGTTGGCGTCAAGAATGGCGGTTGCGCCGGTATGGAATACACCATGAACTGGGTCGATACGGCGGATCGGTTCGACGAACTGGTGGAAGACAAGGGCGTTCGGATTCTCATTGATTCGAAAGCGATACTGTTCCTGCTCGGCACTGTGATGGACTACAAAGTGGCAACGCTGTCATCGCAGTTCGTGTTCCAGAACCCGAATCAGACGAGCGCTTGTGGCTGCGGTGAATCAGTGGCGATTGTGCCAGCTAACACGAGCGAGTTCGACGAGATGCGCACGCCGGTTTAGGCGGCTTCGTACAATTCAGCGGGGGACACTACGTGGGGCGACTGATTCTGTTCGTGCTGCAACTGGTGATCGGCTGGGCGGCCGGCTTCGCGCTGGTCGCGGCGACGAAGTTTCAAGGACCGCTGAAGCTGGTGATGTTCGCCGTCGCTTTCGCGGCGGTCGCCTATATCGTCGGGCTGGTAGCGGCGGAACTCCTGCAGGGCGTGGCACGGCCAACGCCAGCAGCGCTGGTCAGCGCGTTGATTGGCGGCGGCATCGGTTTGGCGATTCTGTTCCTGCCGCCGTATATTCCGCAGCTGAAACCCGTTTTGGCGCAGGTGCAGGATCTTTATCTGCCGCTCATCGGCGCTGTGCTCGGCTATCATACACGCGCATGATCGACACCTGTCTTGTCCGGCGGGCCCTGGTCGTTGGACGAGGTGACGAACCGGGTCCGGCGGCTCCATGTCACGGGTATGACGGTTGCTGATCGAACGCCGGGCATTGCGAGGGGCGGTTGTTTCGCCCTAAACACACCGTTGACTGCTTCGCTCAGCTGGTTTGTTCAGGCGTCATCGCGCGCCGTTAGCCCTTAAGTTCGTGCCCGCCTCATTTGTCTGGAACCAGAAGGATATCGGCGACCATGCGTGATCCCGTCGAAACCTACACCAACTTCTTGATCCCCTACGTCGTCGAGCAGACCAATCGCGGCGAGCGGACCTATGACATTTACTCGCGCCTGCTCAAGGACCGCATCATCTTCGTCACGGGCGGCGTGGAAGATGGCATGTCATCGACCATCGTCGCGCAATTGCTGTTTCTGGAATCGGAGAATCCGAAGAAGGAAATCGCCATGTACATCAACTCGCCAGGTGGTGTCGTGACTGCGGGCATGGCGATCTATGATACAATGCAGTTCATTCGGCCGGCGGTCGCCACTTTGTGCATCGGGCAGGCCTGCTCGATGGGGTCTCTGTTGTTGTGCGCTGGCGAGAAGGGCATGCGGTACGCACTGCCAAATGCGCGCGTCATGGTGCATCAGCCGTCTGGAGGCTTCAGCGGCAAGGTCAGCGACATCGAGCGCCATGCCGAGGACATTGTGAAAATCAAGCGACGCCTGAACGAAATCTACGTCAAGCATACGGGCCAGACCTTGGAGACCGTTGAGCGGACTTTGGATCGTGACCACTTCATGTCAGCCGATGAAGCCCTTAAGTTCGGTATTGTCGACGCAGTACTCAGCAAGCGCGCCGATTCTGAAGCCGCAGAGGTATCACCGGTGCCCAAGCGCTGAGGCCAGACGACGAGGTGCGGCCCTGAAACGGGCTGAATCTCCGGATTGCCTAGCGTTCGATCGGGATCATCAGCCGGTCGCATCGTATACGTTGACGGCGTGTTGTATTCCGGTTCCGGACTGTGACACGAACGTGACTGCCGTGACAGGGGCTGTTGCCCAAACTGGCCGGATCATGGTCAGTTGAGTTGGATCGGCTGACCGATGTCGGGATGACGCATGAAAACGGCCCGGCCGCTAACGCGACTGGGAATTTAAGGGTAGGCCCGTTGCCTGACGGCGCAGGACGGGCAGGTCGCCGGGGCGTAAAGCGCGCTACCCATTGACCGACGGACCAGGGAAGGTCGCCGCTGATGAGCACGAAAAGAATGCCTGACAAAAATACACTATACTGCTCATTCTGCGGCAAGAGCCAGCATGAGGTGCGCAAACTCATTGCTGGGCCGACCGTGTTCATCTGCGATGAATGCGTCGAGCTGTGCATGGACATCATCCGCGAGGAGACCAAGAGTTCCTTGGTCAAGTCACGGGACGGCGTGCCGTCACCGCACGAAATCTGCGCCGTGCTTGATGATTATGTGATCGGGCAAAGCCACGCCAAGAAGGTGCTCTCGGTGGCGGTGCACAACCACTACAAGC
>JANNSA010000111.1:0-1633 GCA_031402115.1 Hyphomicrobiaceae bacterium
CAGCTCCGGCAGCGGTTCGTCGAGCACCAAGAGCGGCTTTTCCCTTCACGCCGTCAGCCGCGACGATGCTTGGCACCTCGGCGTAGAGTCACACCAAGGCGGCGCGACGACCATCGTCATCCGGCACAGCCCATGATCGAAACCGCGCAGCGTGTGCTTGGCATGTTCGTCTCTCTTTTTGCGGGCATCCCGCCGCTGGTCTCCGCGCTGGTTTTCCTGGTGCTGCTGAGTGTCACGCTTTGGGTCGCCCATGCCGCGTGGCACAGCTATCGCGTTCTCGATGCCGTGGCGAATGCACCGCTGGCGGACCTGCGCTCAAACGCCGGCGGGCTGGTTAAATTGCGCGGTACGGCGCAGCCGCCGCCTGCGCGAGACGGCTACAGCCCTTCGTCGATCGTTTGGCACAAAAAGCACAGCAGATGGGGCACCAGCAGTTCTACGACTGTCACCGTCGGCCATTTCTTGATCGAGGACGAGCATGGCGTGTGTGCGGTGGACAGCGAGCAAGCGGAAGTGATCCCCACCACGCACGAGTCAAGTCGAGGCTTCCTCGGCAGCAGCCGGTCAACGACCGAGCAATCCATCCACACGGGCGATGCGCTACTCGCCATCGGCGAACTGCGGCGCGACCTGCCGGCGCCGCCCGGCATGGCCGACGTGCGCTGCCAGCTGGTGCGCACTGGCGGCGTGTTGCTGGTATCCGGGGACGCCGAGCGCGGCGTGAAGGTGCGCTACGGCATCTGGTTGGGGGTGCAACTTGTGCCGACCTTGCTTGGCTTGGGGCTGCTGGCGCTTGGCGCCCTGGTCCACGCCAGCAAAGAAGACAACGCTGCCGGGAGATTCCTCCATGCTCTGTTGAGCACGGAGTATTTGGAGCCGACGATTGAGGAGGCGCAAGGCAAGCTGCTGGCGATCAGCGCGCCCTACGGCTTGCAACTGACGGCGCCGCCGGTGGCGGACTATGCCGCCCAAGGATGGAGCGCAATCACCGTGGGCGAGATTTCCATGTTCGTGCCGCCGGGGTGGACCGTAGTCGAGCAAGACCATGGGGCCAGCCCTGAGATCGGGCTGGCCGCGCCGGGCAACGACGGCTACATCGAGCTGCGTTTCATTCGTGACGCGCTGCGCCGCCCCGGCATCGCGCTCGAAGAAGCCGGTAGTAACTATGCCAGCGCGAAAGAGCGTGCCGAAAAGGGCATTGTGCTCGGCTACGCGCCGCTGATCGTAGACGGTGCCGTGGGCCATATTGAAATCATGAACTCGGGCGGCGTGGAGAAAAACGCCGATGGCAGCCTCGCTCATCGCATGAACCGCTACCAGGGCGCCAAGCGCGTCGGCGAGGAGCTCTTCAGCGCCGAGTTCAGGGCGAGGTTCGATCAGTCCGGGCAGGACAAGTTCGGCCCGATTATATTGAACATCATCCGCTCCATTCAATTCAAGAACTAGAAGCGCCGCCATGGAAGCTTGACCTCTGTCAAGGCCGCGGCCCCCCGCGGTCTTGGAGAATCGCCGTTCCAAATCGGCTCAAGGGTCAAGGGGAGCGCATGCCGTCGGATATCGAAATCGCCCAGGCAGCAAAGATGCATCGCATCGCCGCGGTGGCGCGCGAGAAGCTCGGCATCGCGGAAGAGCA
>JANNSA010000112.1:0-3344 GCA_031402115.1 Hyphomicrobiaceae bacterium
CGAATCATCCGGGGCATGCCCATACCGCAGGCACGCGCACCCCGTCTGCAACCCTATCCGCGATGCTGGAGGCGCTGGCCAACAATGGCTGGCTTGCGGAAGTCGACGCCGTCATGACTGGTTATTTGCCAAGCCCCGAGCACGTCGCTTTCGCCGCCACTGCGATCGAGCGCGTGCGCGCGCAACGCGCCGATGTGCTGGTGCTGTGTGACCCGGTGATGGGCGATGATCCTGAGGGCCTCTACATCGACGAAGCTGCTGCAGTCTCGGTCCGCGACAACCTGCTGCCGTTGGCACACATCCTGACCCCAAACCGCTTTGAGTTGCAGTGGCTGTCCGGCATCGCCGTGGATGCCGCTGAGGCTGTTGCAGATGCCGCCAAGCAGTTTGCGCCGGCGATTGTGCTGGCCACCTCAATTCCAGGTGCGAGCCAAAACAGTTTGAGCAATGTGCTTGTTAACGGCTCTGGCAGATCCCGCCTTGAACCAGTCATTGCCACGGTGCCGCGCCACCCCTTTGTGCCGCACGGCACCGGCGACATGCTGGCGGCTCTGCTGCTCGGTCATCTGCTATTCAACGACGCCACGACCCGGGCCGCGCCTGAGCGACTGACGGCTGCATTCCGTGCCGCCGTCGCTGGCGTTACCCACGCTATCGACGCCAGCCTCGGCCAGCACGAACTCGACCTTGCCGGCAGCCAGTCCGCCTGGGGCGGTTGACCCGATAGTGGATTACAACCGCCCTGCTTATGTGTTCGTTCAATTCTCTACGATCACCCGATTGCTGCCACCTTGGGCAACGCAACGTAGCCCGGCAGAGCTTCCACGCGCGCGATCCAGGCGCGGATGGCAGGGTACGGCTCCAAAGCAATGTCCGCGGCCGGGATCATGGCGACGTATGGGTAGAGCGCTACGTCGGCGATCGTTGGACGGCCGAGCACCAGCCAGTCGCGGCCAATCAACGCGCTCTCGACATAAGCGAGGATGCCACGCGCTGTCTCCTGAGCTATGGCCAAGTCGCCCTTGCGGAAGCCAAGCCGGATGGCCCGAGCTGCCGCCAGGCCGTTCAACACTTCATTGTTGACGTAGGACATCCAGGCCTGCACTTCGGCCATGCCGCGCGGATCGCTTGGATACCAGCGGCCCTCGCCATGACGCGCGGCCAGATAGACCAGGATGGCGCCTGAATCACGCACGACCGTGCCGTTGTCATCGAGCACCGGCACCGTGTGCAGAGGATTGAGCTTCAGGAACCACGGTTGCAGCTGCTCGCCCTTGGGGAGATTGACGGTCACACTCTCGAACGGTTGCCGCAACAGCGACAGCAACAACCGCACCTTGTAGCAATTGCCGCTGCGTTCAAGCTCGTAAAGTTTGGGCACGGCCATCGCATCAGGCTCCTATTCGACGATCAGATCAGTTGCCGCCGTCATGCACGCCACCGGCAACCGGCGCCATCAGCTTGCCGTGGCCAGCACCGCAATGGCAAGCCGCGCGATCGCGCCTACTGGCTGGCCGCCTGCTGCTCGCTCTTGGTTTTGGCGGCATTCAGGTCGTCGATGATCTTCTGCTGGTCGGCGGGGCTCAAACCCTTCCCGGCGGCGGCGGCCGATGCGGTCGGCAATGGCGGATACAGCGACGCCGCCGAGCTTGCGCAGCCGGCCATCAGCGCGGCGACAAGCGCCATCACGACTGAGTGCGGAACGTGCAGAGGCATGGCCTATCCAGATTGGGGCGGAGATCAGAGCGCGCAACCACCGCTGCATGGTGGACCGGTTAGCTGATTCTATGGCCATTTGGCAGCCCCTTCGCCACATTTGACGAGCCGGCTGTCATCAATCTCCCGGATAAGCTGTGCGCCCACCCACCGATGGTTTTTCCACAGGCGCCTGGACAGCGCTCATTCGTCTGCCTGGATCGGGCGTGCACAAGCGTCGGCTCAGATCCCTGATTCACTGGCCATAACCGGCCCTGCCTAGGTCATTCCCGCACCGGGCGAACACGGATGACTTATCCACAGAGGACCCGTGAAAAGTGTGGACGGGCTGTGGACAGCCAGGAAACCAGCCTTTCGCCGATTCGGCACAAGTCCTATGTTGCTATCGACAACTTGAGCCGCTGCAGGCTCGGGACGAAGGCTCTAAGCGAGCATGAGAAGCACCACTAAGGGCGTCGCCTCTGGTCAATCCGACCTGTGTTCGGCTGCGGTGTGTTCATGAGTACGCGACTGTTGCGGGGAGTTGAAACCATGGACCGTCGGCGGTTCCTAGAGAATCCATATCGTCCGGGCGCCGGACATCTGCCACCCTATCTGGCCGGCCGTTTGGAGGAGCTGCAATTCTTCAAGCGCGCCATCCGCCAGAGCTTTGTTTCCGAAAACATCCTGATCACCGGCCTGCGCGGCTTTGGCAAGACCGTGCTGCTCGAGCACATGCGTCAGATGGTTCGGGATGAGGATTGGCTATGGGTCGGCAACGACCTGTCGGAATCGTCCTCGCTGACCGAGGATCGGCTGGCCTTGCGCATCCTGCTCGATCTGTCGGAAGCCCTGACGGCGCGCCTGACGCCGCAGGATCTGATCGCCTTTGGCGCTGACATGGAAGCCGGCCTGTCGATCTATGACGCGCTGCATTCGCAGTATGAGCGCTCGCCCGGGCTGCCGTCTGACCGGCTGAAGGCGGTGTTCCTGCGCGTCGGCACGCTGGTTGGACGCTGCCGGCTGAAAGGCTTCATCCTCGCTTATGACGAGGCGCAGTGCCTGGCCGACCACGCCGAGCGCAACGAGTTCCCGATGTCGCTGCTGATCGAGACGGTCGCCACCTTGCAGAAGCGCGAGGGCACGGTGCCGTTGCTGTTGGTGCTGAGCGGCCTGCCCAACGTGCTCGACGAGTTGACCAACACGCGCACCTATACCGAGCGCATGTTCCACGTCATGGTGCTCGACCGCCTGAGCCGGCAGGACACCATCGCGGCAATCGCAACGCCGCTGGAAGACCTGATGCCACCGCTCATGATCACGCCCGAGCTGGTCAACAAGGTCGTCGACCTGACCGGCGGCTATCCCTATCTGATCCAGTTCTTCGGCAAGGAGCTGATCGACAAGACGCTGCAGAACGGCGGCGTGCTGCATACCGACATGTTCCCGTCCGACGACGTGTTCGAGCGGCTCGACACGGGCCTGTTCGCGGCGCGCTGGAACAAGACCACCGACAAGCAGCGCGAGTTCCTGCGCGTGCTCGCCAATCGCGGCATGGCGCATCCGGTCGATTTCTCAGCCGCCGATGTGGCGCAACTCAGCCACGGCGAATGGACCGGCCCGCAAGCCAACCAGATGCTGCAGACCCT
>JANNSA010000113.1:0-1651 GCA_031402115.1 Hyphomicrobiaceae bacterium
CAGGACAGTTTGTATGCTTCTGCTACTATTGATAAAAACACCAATGAGCTTATTTTGAAAGTGGTGAATGCATCTGTAGTGCTGCAAAGCCGGGAAATACAGGTAACAGGAATTAAAAAGCTTAATGAAAATGCTTTGCTGACAGTTTTGAAGGCAAACGAATTAGGTGATGTAAACTCATTTGGCCAGCCCGGTAAAGTAAAACCAGTTGAACAGCAACTGAAGATGAAAGGGAAAAAAATATCATTGTCATTAGCGCCGTATTCATTTACGGTTATAAAAGTAAAAATGTTCTAATGAGGTTTAAAGGAAGAAAAAGATAAATGCCAATACGTTTAAAATAATGATATGAAAAGTTTATTCTTTATTTTGTGTTTGTTGCCAATGCGGCAATATACTTAATGCGCATCTGTAAATAATATGGCAGAATAGCTGGCCTTCGGTTTTAGGCGCCCCCCGCTAGATGGCAAATTATAAAATAAGAAAGCCGAAGCAATAAGTACTTCGGCTTTTTAGTGCCCGAGATCGGAATCGAACCGATACATCCTTGCGAACGGCAGATTTTGAGTCTGCTGCGTCTACCAATTCCGCCACCCGGGCAATTGATTTGTTGGCGTTGCAATATTACGTCTTTCCGCTTAATTGATGCCTTATGCGGTCTAAATATTTTTTCTTGTAATAGTATTCTTTTACCTGCAACAACTCTTTTTCGGAAGTAATACCTTCCTGATAATGCTCCACAATTTCTTTAACAGGTTCATATATTTCATTTTGCATGGTATCAATTGCCAATTTCAAATTGCCAATTGCCGGTTGGTCCTCCGCATCCATTAATTGTTCATTTACTTCCAGCACTTCCATTAAGAAATCAGGCGGCAGCTCATATTTTTCTTCTTCCTCTATCAGCTCTTTTTGTTGTAACACATACCTGATCGTTTCATCAGGGTTTTTGAATGTTTTGTAGGCTTTATTGAGTAATGCTGATTTTTCCAATGATTCAGCCTGGGCGTCAGTATTATCATTCACAAAATAATCCGGGTGATATTTGCGGCTCAGTGCAAAGAACTTTTTATGCAGGGGTGTTATATCAACTTTTAATTGTACCGGTATCTCAAATAGTTCAAAATAATTCATCTTGCTGCTCTGCTTTTTCAAATTACATTTGCGCTTTGTTTTGAGAAGGCTTTTATTATTTTTTAATTACCTCGAAACAAACAATGATAACAAAGGTACAACTATGACAAGGATTGGACTGATAAGAGAAGGAAAAAATCCTGCTGATAACCGTGTGGCGCTGACACCTGCCCAGTGCAAATGGATATTGAAGAATTCCAGTGAGATCAGCATAGCGGCACAAAGTTCTTCCGTCCGTTGTTTTTCTGACAAGGAATATGCCATGGCGGGTGTGGAAGTAAAGGAAGACCTGGGTGATTGTGATATTCTTTTTGGGATAAAAGAAATACCGCTGCATGAACTGATGCCGGGAAAGACCTATCTTTTTTTCTCACATACAAAAAAGAAACAACCACATAACCGGCAATTACTCCAAACAATACTGGATACGAAAATAACACTGATTGATTATGAATGCCTGGAACACAGAGATGGGCAGCGTATTATTGGGTTTGGCTTTTTTGCCGGTATAGTGGGG
>JANNSA010000114.1:0-5280 GCA_031402115.1 Hyphomicrobiaceae bacterium
GATCGGCGGCGACTTCGAGAAAGGGCTCGCCAGTTTGAAATCAGTCGTGGAGGGAAAGACGAAACCGTAGTACAATTTTTCCATTCCTATCGCACGGAAAATCCCATGACAGTCGAACCGCAACAGGAACACCACCGACAACCGGAACAACAATCTGGGTTTCCGGCTCGGGAGCACGCTTTTCGCCAGAGCTGCCGCGATCACGGTCGCGGCGGGAGTGCACCCTTGAATGCGCCCTTCCGACTCCCTTTCCAGGGAGCCGGCAGGAAGGCGGGTTCGAGAAGCGTCCAGGGTTGTCCATGATGAGCACGGTCGGGGCCGCGTCGGAATTGGCGCCCGAAACCAGCGCGGCACCTGTCCTGGGAGTCAGGCCTCCGACAGGGGCCGCGGCGTGCTTCGATTGGCCGGAGCTGGCGGGCGAGGTCCGGTCGGCGGGCGTGCCGCAAGGCTTTCAGCAAGGCCAGCAACCGGCGATCAACCGGCTGCATGAAATCGCGGAGATTCCGGCGCATCCCTGGTTCGTCGCCGCCGCCCGCGACAAGAGCCGGCTGGCGTAGGCTGGCGACGCCGATGGATTGGCACGCCCCCCCCCCGCAAGAAACCAATCCGTGCTGCTCACAGTGTTCTGACCGGAAGTGATCAGCGGTTCGTGGCCGCTTGCGGCATATCGTTGTGGGACGGTTGCCCGCGTCAAGTCGCGGACAGAGAACGGAAACCCTCAGTTTTTTGGAGCGTGTCATGAGTAGCGTCAACGATCGGCAGAATGCGCTGAGTTTGTTCCAGTACGTCAGCCGGGTTGTCATGATGGCCGTACTTGCGGGGCTGATGGCGTTGATCGCGAACAGCCCTGCCGATGCCGCAGCGAAAGGCAAGGAACGCGCATTCCGTCAGAATGGGGTTTCCTGTTTCGGCACGGCGGCCGCCTGCAAGCGCCGCTTCGGTTTCCTTGCGCCGGCCAACCGCTTAAGGCCAGCAACCAGGGCACGGCGTCTGTTGGGTGCGGCACCGCAGGGCGTGGGTCGTGCGACATTTGCCGAAGGCGAGTGCCAACAGATCCTGCAACCGGGCAGACTCGCGCGCAACCTCTGTGCCGATGTCGCCGACGGCGTCAAAGACCGGCCGTTCCGGGTCGAGCGCAGTGATCAGCAGGCGGCGAGCTCAAACAACAGTTCCGGCAACAATGTTGGCAACAATTCCAGGAGCCTCAGCGACAATGGCGGTTGATTGCGGCCGCGCCGGGCACCGCAACCGGACTACCCGAGCGACTTGATGCTGCGGCCGGCGTCCGCAGGCCGTGGCAGCTTGGCGTGACCGGCGGCGACTTTGGCAAGCTTGGCAAGGACCTGCGGCTCGGCGGCGGTGACCTTGTTGGCGTTCTGATCGACGTGCAGCAGCATCTGCTCGGCCTTCGCCAGCACGTCGCCGGTGCGGGCGTGCGTCATGGTCGAGAAGATATGGTAGCGCTTGGCGTCGTGGCTGATCAACTGCAGCCGCACCTCGATGGGTTCCAGCGCCGCCACTTCCTTCTTGTGCACGATGTGAGTTTCCGCCGTGTAGTAGGTCAGGCCACGCTTGGTGTAGGCCTCGTCAACGCCGATGAACTGCAGGAAGCCGTCGGACGCCTGGCTGAACACGTGCAAATAGCGGCCTTCGTTCATGTGGTTGTTATAGTCGGTCCAGTCGGGCTGCACCGTCGTCTCATAGACTTTGAGCGGCTGTGTCAGATCATGATCGGCGGTGCGCGCGGCCGCGTGCGCCAGCGCATAGAGCCGCTTCTCATAGTCCGCGAGCGTCTTGCCGGCGCCGAAGTCCTGGCCCTTCAGCGCCTGGAACAGCGCCACCAAACAGTCATCGCGCTTGCGCTCCAGATCGCGGATCGACCAGGCGCCGGCCTGGGCATCAGACTGCTCACAGATCGTATCCAGCAGTTCCGGCGTCAGCTCGGGCACGTCCATCAGCTTGGTCCACGGCCATTTCAGCGACGGCCCGAACTGGCCCATGAAATGCCTCATGCCGTCGACGCCGCCAGCAATGCGGTAGACCATGAAGGTGCCCATGAACGACCAGCGCAGGCCCGGGCCAAAGCGCACCGCGTCGTCAATTTCCTCGGCGGTGGCGACGCCGTCCTTGACCAGCCACAGCGCCTCGCGCCACAGCGCCTCCATCAACCGGTCGGCGATGAAAGCGTCGATCTCCTTGCGGACATGCAACGGATGCATGCCGATGGAGCGGTAGAACTCCATGCCCCGGTCGATATTGGCCTTGCTGGTCTTCTCGCCGCCAACCACCTCCACCAGCGGCATCAGATACACCGGGTTGAACGGATGCCCGACCATGAAGCGCTCAGGATGCCGCATCGCCGCCTGCAATCTGGATGGCAGCAGGCCTGAAGTGGAAGAGCCGATCAATACATCGGGCCGGCAGTACTGGTCGACTTCCGCCAGCAGCTTGACCTTGAGTTCCTCGCGCTCGGGCGCGCTCTCCTGGATGAAGTCAGCGTCGGCCACCGCCGCCTTGACCTCGCGCACCAGCTTGACGGTGCCGCGCTTGGCGACCGGCGCCATGGTCAGCTTGGCTTGCGCCCGCTCGGCGTTGGCGAGCACTTCGCGCAGCCGCGGCTCCGCCTCCGGGTGCGGGTCATAGACCGTCACATCAATGCCGTTCCAGGCGAGCCTGGCGGCCCAGGCCGAACCGATGACGCCGGCGCCAATGCAGGCCGCTTTGCGGATTTGGGTCATGGGGCGGTTCCGGGGATGGAGGGCTGATCAGGATGGTTGGCGCTCAAGGTGAACCAGCCGGCACGGCGTGGCAAGCGGCGGCGCTCGCTAATCGGCGAGCCGTGTGACGCGCGCTCAGGTGTTGCGCGCCGGCCTTGCGGCGCCGATCGCGGCAATCCTGGGTTCACCGATGTTGCCGATAATCGGCTACAGTTGTGTGAGCCTGTGGGCTGAAACCATCGACCGCACCGCCATGCAGGACGTATTCACGTTGGCTTAGACGTTCGTTCGCATGGCCAGATTCCTCGTAGTCCCGGTATCCCTATGCACTGCAGCCTTCAGTGATCCCTTCGCGATGGTCCGCCAGCACGACATCCGCGACTGGGCGCAACGCAAGGCCCGCTGCCACCCCTACTTGTCGCACCGCTCGTCGCTGACGCGCGACTACTGGTGGCAGAACCATTGCGACATCCATCTCGACCGCCCGCCAGCCCTGGTGCTGGAACCGCGCGTCGCCAACGACTCGTTTTATCAACTCATCGACCGCACTCAGCGCTGGCAACAACTGCCCTGGGCGATCCTACTGTTCGCGCTCGGTGGCTGGCCGTTTGTCGTCTGGGGCATCGCTGTCCGCGTCGCCGCGTCCGTCACCGGACACTGGCTGGTCGGCTATTTTGCTCATAATGGCACGCGCCGTTCCTGGCATGTGGAGGGCTCCGGCGTGCAGGGCTACAACGTGCCCTATTGCGGCATCCTGACCATGGGCGAGGCCTACCACAACAACCACCACGCTTTTCCGGCATCGGCGCGGCTGGGGCTTGGCGCCGGCGAGATTGATCCCGGCTGGCTGGTGCTGCGCGTGCTGGAGCAGTTGGGGCTGGTGTCCAACCTGAAGACGCCGGCGACGCTACCTCCAAGGCCAGCGGTGGTGCCGGTGGCGGCAATGGACTGAATTTACGTTCCTGCCCGGATCGGCTCGAGCACGACTTTGGCGATCAGATAACGCCAGTCGTTTTGCGTATTGTCCGAGAACGCATCAATCGCTGTCATAGCCAGCACGCCGACCAACCCGCCACCCACGCCGGAGGACGATCGTTGCTCGCGCGTTACGTCCACCGCCGAAACCGTCACCATCTTGTTCCGGTAGCCCGGTAGTTCACAGCTAACCGCAAGCGTACCAGACTGAGCACGATAAAGCGGCACCCGCACTCTTGCTGGGGTTGTCAGGCGCGCGTTGAAATCGGCCGCCGAAAGATTGCAGTTGGCACCAGCGATCTCGATTTCACCGCCATCCCTGCGAGCATAGGTCCGCGCTTCTATGAGTTGGTCGCCAGCGAACTGCGGCACGCCGGGCGTACCGGCCGCCCGGCGTGGTTCGTGCACGTCAACGCCAGAGCTGCCGGTAATCGACACGATAGGTGTGATCGACTGAACTTCCAATGGATTGGCGCAACCGGCCACAACAAAAACGCTAAGTATCGCGAGTGCTTTTCGCATTTTTGCTGCCCCCGCACGCGAATCAGTGGGGGTGATCGTCGCCAACAACAGCCAGCATGCCAACAGTCTGGGTGCTTCAGGTCAATGACGGCCCACTTGCGCGCCATCGTGGTTCCAAGTGTCGGTCTCAGTTGTCAAGCACTGACTCACAAGTGCCAGACACTCAGTTTCCGCTACCGGAGCACATGGCGCCAACCTGACCTCAATGACGTTCATCGAGCCGTCAAATCACTTCCTTTGCCACTGACAGCGCCACGAACCCGGCTTGTCGGCGCCAACGACGATGGCTTTGATTGGCCGCTGTTTGTAGGTCTCCTGGCAGGCTTGCTGCACGGAGATGCCGTAAACCGCATCGGCATAATTATTGCAGCGCCAGCCGCCGGCGGTGTCAGCCACCACCACCGCATGCGAGTTCTGGCCGTGATGCCGTTTGCAGTAGGCATCCAGGTTGACGCCGCCCAGGATGACTTTGCGCGGGCCATAGGCGGCCGAGGCAGGCTGGATGGACGCCGCGGACAATAAGGCAGTGGTGCAGAGCGTGGCGGCGATCAGGGTTTTGAATGTGCGGGTCATGGTTTGCTCCTGGTGTTTTGACTTCGGTACAACCACTTAAGAGCGTCCGCCTGAATTTTGCCTGATTTGAGCGTTCACCCGCCGTTCATTGGCCCAGGTGAACAGCGGTCCGGCTCAACTCGCGAGGCACGCGAACGGCTTGCTTCGCAGGATGAGCGTTCGCCCCGATCCACGCTCTGAAGCACGGCCCGGACTATCTGGATAATTCCGTGCCCGCTTCGCGCGCACGTTTCTAAGCTACGCGGTGAGAACTTGGGATACTGTCCCTGGAATTCTGCGCAGATTCAGTAAACTGTCTAAGGCTTCCGGGTTTCCAGAATTCGTAAACCGTCCCGAAGTTTCTCCCTAGTTTACTCCCCTTTGGCTTCCCTAGTTCTCCACGGATCATTCAGTTGTTGTCACCTCTAGAATTCCGCTCCAGTAATTAAATTGACCAGTGTTGCAGCCGCCTAACCTCCCTTCGCCAAGAAAACCGATCACGTGCGTTCCAGGC
>JANNSA010000115.1:0-5929 GCA_031402115.1 Hyphomicrobiaceae bacterium
GGCGCCGATATCAAGGAAATGGCCGGCCTTACTTATGTCGACGCCTATCTCAGTGACTTCACCAGCAACTGGGACCAGGTGTCGCGCACACGCAAACCGGTGATCGCGGCGGTTGCCGGCTTCGCCCTTGGCGGCGGCTGCGAGCTGGCGATGATGTGCGATTTCATCATCGCCGCCGACACCGCAAAGTTTGGTCAACCCGAGATCACGCTCGGCATCATACCGGGCGTTGGCGGCAGCCAGCGGCTGACCCGGCTGGTTGGGCGCGCCAAGGCCATGGACCTGATCCTGACGGGCCGCATGATGGATGCCACGGAGGCGGAACGTGCTGGCCTGGTGGCACGCGTGGTGCCGGCCGCCGAGCTGCTGAAAGTGACGCTGGCAGCCGCAGCGAAAATTGCCAGCATGTCGCGGCCGTCAGTGCTGATGGCCAAGGAAGCTGTCAACCGGGCCGAGGAAGTGGCGCTCGCCGAGGGCTTGCGTTTCGAGCGCCGGCTGTTCCATTCGCTGTTCGCGACGGCGGATCAGAAGGAGGGCATGGCGGCCTTCATCGAAAAGCGCAAGCCTGAGTTCACGGGCCGCTGAGCGGCTGGCTGGTTTAAGCGCCGCTGAGCGGCTGGCTGGTTCACGGGCCGCTGAGTGGCTTGCTGGCGACGGCGGAACGACTTAAGCACGACGGCAGCGGGATCAGGAGCAGGGCGGATAATGCACGACATTGATGATGCGACGGTCGGCAAAATCGCCCGGTTGGCGCGGCTGGCGATCACGCCTGCGGAGACGCCGGTCCTGAAGGGCGAGCTCAACGCCTTGCTGGCCTGGGTCGAGCAGCTTGCCGAGGTCAACACAGAGGGCGTCGAGCCGATGACGCGGGTCGTCGCCATGACCATGAAAATGCGCGATGACGTGGTGACCGATGGCGGTATCGCAGCCGACATCGTTCGCAACGCGCCGGTCAGCGAGGACAATTATTTCGTCGTACCCAAGGTGATCGAATGAGCCCTCTGCCGACTGGGTTCAGTTGTGCGATCGAAAGCCCCTTGCAACCCGACATCCGGGCGCTGATCGCCGATTTGAACGCCACCTTGTTGACGCTGACGCCGCAGGAGTTCTGCTATCACTTGACGGCCGAGGAAATGGCGACTCCCAGCACCACGGTGTTTGTGATCCGCACGGCCGGACAGGCGGTCGCGACTGGCTCTTTGAAGCGGCATGCCGGCGGCAGTGGTGAGGTCAAACGCATGTATACCCGGCCGGCATATCAGGGCCGGGGTCTGGGTCGTGCCGTTATCGACCAAATCGAAATCCTGGCACGTATCGAGGGCCTGCAGCAGCTGGTGCTGGAGACGGGCGATGCGCATCCGGCGGCCTGGGCGGTCTATGAACGAGCTGGTTTCACGCGCTGCGGCCCCGTGCTGGACTATCCCGGCAACCGCTATTCGGTATTTTACGCCAAGGATTTGCAGCCAGCCTTTGTAGCAAGCCTGGGCGACGCGCTGTCGCCCGCTCGTCAACCCGATATCGAGCCGAACCGTGCGCGAGATCCTGTCGCAACGACTGATAGTGCGGCCGCTGGCAGCGGCCGATGCCCCGCGCCTCTCCGAGCTGTCGAGTGATTTCGATATCGCCCGCATGACGACCCGAATTGCCTATCCCAACAGCGTCGAGAATGTGCGTGTTTGGCTGTTGGCTGCCGCTGCTGAGAGCGAGCAGGTCTTCATTGTCACGCGTGCCGGTGAGGTCATCGGGGTCTGCGGCTGCAATCAGCGTTCCGACCCGCCAGGCGAAATCGGCTACTGGCTTGGCCGGCCCTATTGGGGGCAAGGTTTCGCGACCGAAATGGTCCGCGCCTAGATCAGACACATTTTTACGACCACCGATCGCGCTCTGATCCCAATCGGACACTTCATCGACAACCTGGCCTCGGCCCCGGTGATTGGCACATGTGGTTTCAGTCGAAGCGGCCGCCGTGCTTTGCCTTGCGTGGCGCGCGGCACGGACGTCACGTCGATCACATATGTGCTGACGCGAGACGCCGCCGTGGCGCAGGCTTGGTTCGCCGATCCATGATCGACAACACCAGGACAGATTTCCGCCGGATGTGGCGCCACACAGCAAAAATGGGCGCCGTTGCCGCGCGTGATCGCGAGGCAACGGCGCCCGGCGCTGCCTTTAAGATTGGCGGCGTCATGGAGGATTGGCGACCAGCAGGGTGACGGGAGGGGAGGCTCCTCTATCACCCGCTTGACATCCGCGATCTCAGGGGGAGGCGTCGATGCGCGGGGGGGCAAGTCAGCGAGGCGACGATGTCAGTTCAGCCCATGTTCACCGGTTCCCGAGTGGGTGAGGACCAAGGAACCGTCGAAGGAAACGTGGGCGGCGTAATGACATCAGTCGCGTTCGCCGGTTGGTCTAGCAGGCCGTTTCGTGGACGATGGTGGGGCTCCTTCGGTGCAGAGGGTTGGCGTCGAATCAGATCGCCCGACAGACAAGCGGCTGGCGGTACGCAGCACTAGGGTTCCGCCGGTTGTGGGTAGGGTCGTTGGCAGGAACTGAGCAGGCAGCAGGTCGTCAGAACATTGAACCTCCGGGAGTGACACCGGCTGGATCATGCGCGGGGCCTATGGCGTCATCGAATGACCAGCCGAAGCGCTGCGAAGGGGCCAGTGACCGCCGGGCGCGGCCAATGCGGCATCGAGTACGCCGCCGGGTCTGATTGCACGCCGGGAACAGGTCGTCTTGAGCTCCGGCAGGGGCATGGCTCGGTGTCCTTCGTCGGGTCGTTCGAATGGCCGCTTGATGGTCGCTGCGGCCTTGAACCAAACCTAGCGCCCGGCGATGAACGCAACCTTAAGTTGCAACATCGAACTCCTGCAATCTCGCCCGGTGATTACCTAGGCCGAGCCGTCGAGCACGACGCCCGCCGCCAGCAATTTCTGTTCGGCAACGGCGAGCGAGCCGCCCATGTCAATGGCACGGCAGGCATCCATACGGACGCTGGTGCGGAAGCCAAGACGCGCCGCGTCGAGCGCGGAATAGGCGACGCAATAATCGGTCGCGAGGCCGCACAGCACCAAGCTGGTGATGCCGCGTTCGCGCATGGCGCCGCCGAGACCGGTCGGTGTGCTGCGGTCGTTCTCGAAGAACGCTGAGTAACTGTCGATCGCTGGCCGATAGCCTTTGCGGACAACCAGCTCGGCGCGCGTCCAATCCAGCCCGGCATGGAACGCGGCGCCATGCGTGCCTTGAATGCAGTGGTCCGGCCACAGGGTTTGCGGCCCGTAGGGCATATCCACAGACGCATACGGCGCGGCACCGGCATGGCTCGACGCAAAGCTGGCATGGCCAGCCGGGTGCCAGTCTTGCGTCAGCACAACGTGCGCGAACTGCTGGATCAGCCGGTTGACCAACGGCACGATCATATCGCCGCCGGCGACAGCCAAGGCACCGCCCGGGCAGAAATCGTTCTGCATGTCGATGACCAGGAGTGCAGTGGCGGAGTGCATGGGGTCGATGCTGTGCATGGCGTAGCTTTCTCAACCGGCTTTCGCTCCGTCAAGTGTGCGGCTTTGATTTGAGCAATAAATCGATTCAGTTTATCGCGACGCCGCGCTCGGCAGCCTCGGCAGAATTGACGAAGCCCAGCTGGTGTGGGACGAACTGAAAGTTGTGAACCCGGGCTGTTTCTTAGATGAGCATCTGGGACGATTGCCGTTCCAGCACCCGACCAACGCCGCGAAGGTCCGAGCGGGGCTGACCACGGCGGGGCTACCTAACTGCCCGATGCGGCGCCTCATCCTTCCATTAGAGCGCGTTGTCCAACAACGGACGCCCTGAGACACGGAAGATCAGCCGGCGTGTGCTTTTTGTGTGCGCCAGTTTGCGCAGCCGCAGGGGAATTTTTGCTGCACCGCAATGGAATCGGCACAGCTTCATCAACCAAGAATGGAACTCGGGCAATCAACTTCGGCTCGGCATTTAGACACCTGCCGCCAGCTATCGGTAGACCGACACCTGTGCAATAGGAAGCTGCATCGGAGCATAGCCAGTAGACGCCCTCGGCGACCTCGTCCACAGAACCGGCGCGCGCTAAAGGAATTTCTCCCTTCATGGTTGCGAGCCGCGCCAGAATACCTGCTTCATTGGTCGGATCGGTCAGCGTCAGTCCTGGCGATATGGCAGCAACTCTGATCCCTTCAACGGCCAGCTCGCGCGCGAGCCCATTTGTAAAGGTCTCGATGGCCCCTTTCGTTGCCGCGTAGTGGACCCATTGGTTAGGATTGCCGAGCTTGGTTCCAGTCGATGAAATGTTGACAATGACACCACCTGACCCGCCACGACTTTTTGCCATGCGGCGCGCAGCCTCGCGGCTGTTCAGAATGACTCCGATCAAGTTCGTATCGACGAGATTGCGCAAATCGTCTGCGGCCAAATCGAGCAGCCGGGTTCGCGGATTGCGCATTTCGGTACAAGGTCAACGATGGCCGTCTTGAAGTGCACGGAGTTGTTATGCGCATCCCAAGCGGCTTCGCTCTCACAAAGTTCATCGATGAAGAATGACGACGGGTCGGTTGGTGAGCGATAGGGCATGAAAAACTTCATCCCGGGCTCCGCCATCGATGGGCCAACCAACTGCTTCAGAATTTCCGCAACACCAACAGCCTCGCCTTCCTTGGCAACAATCTTGATGGCGACGACAAACCCCACATTGAGGATTGCCGCTAAGGGGGCATTGAAGCTCACATCCATCTCCTTGAGCGGCGAACCGTGTTCTGGACGACGCATACCACAACGTCAGGAAGCGATGCTTCGGGCTCGAAGAACGCTGAGCAACTGTCGATGGCTGGCCGGGTGCCAGTCTTGCGTCGGCACCGTATGCCCAAACTGCTGGATCAGCCGGTTGACCAGCGGCACGATCATATCGCCGCCGGCGACAGCCAAGGCACCGCCCGGGCAGAAATCGTTCGGCGCGTCGATGACCAGGAGTGCGGTGGCGGAGTGCATGGGGTCGATGCTGTGCATGACCTGACTGTCCCAAGCTGCGGACGCCCCATCAAGAGACTGACCGCAGGCCGCGCTGCGCGGCGGTGTTCAGCCCTTCCGGTCCGGACATCAGCCACAATACATTCATCATCGCCTTACCTGAACAGGGACGACTTGATTGACACGGAGCATTAGATGCCGGGCGGAATGAGAACTATTTTTCCAATGTATTTTTTTGAAAGAAACGCTTCTTGAGCAGCAGCAATCTCGCGCAGCGGATAACATTTGGCAACCATGGGGTGGACCTCACGGCGTTCGACGTAGCCGATCAGATCGGGAAATACATGGGCAGCCTGTGACGTACAGCCAAATAACGTCAAATCCTTGAGATAGAGCTTGCGCAAGTCCAACTCAACAATAGGTCCGGCAATTGCGCCCGATACGGCGTAGCGGCCTCGGAGTTTGAGCACATCTAACAGATCGGGCCATTGCGGGCCGCCAACAACGTCAATCACAACATCCATGCTGTTGGCGCCCAGGGCTTTTGCGATTGCAGCGCCCCGTTCGATGCAATTGCTGGCACCTGCTGAGCGTACCTCCGCGAACTTTCCAGAAGCCGCTATGGCCGTGACATGCGCGCCCCGCCGGCGTGCCAATTGTATCGCGGCAAGTCCGACGTTTCCTGATGCGCCGGTTATCAGAACGTGGTCGCCGGCCTGCAGTCCGGCGCGGCTGACCAGGTTTTCGGCTGTGCCATACGCACAAGGCAAGGCGGCAAGCTCCGGCTCGGTCAAATCCGATTGAACATGATAAGTATCGGCAGCGGGAACCGCAACAAACTGCGCAAAGCCGCCGTCACGCTCGGAGCCAAGAAAGGGTGTAAACTCGTCACGCTGCAGCGATAACAGACAACTTTGCACGATGACCCTCTGGCCCAGGCGGGTTTCGG
>JANNSA010000116.1:0-12716 GCA_031402115.1 Hyphomicrobiaceae bacterium
GTCACCTCGGTGATGACGTTCGAGTTCGATGATCTTGTCTTCAACCTGCTCGATACGCCCGGCCACGAGGACTTTTCCGAGGACACCTATCGCACGCTGACCGCGGTCGACTCGGCGGTGATGGTCATCGATGCGGCAAAAGGCATCGAGGCGCGAACCCGTAAGCTGTTCGAGGTGTGCCGTCTGCGCGACATCCCGATCATCACCTTCATCAACAAGATGGATCGTGAGGCCCGCGAACCGTTGGATCTGCTCGACGAGATCGCGGCGGTACTGGCGCTCGACACCGCGCCGATTGTCTGGCCGATGGGTTCAGGCCGCGCCTTCAAGGGCACCTACCGGCTGGCGGAACCCAGCATCAACCGCATCCAGGACCGGCTGTCGGAAATTGAGACCGTCAGTGGCCCGCATGACCCGCTGGTCGCCGAACTGATGGGCGATGATACGCAACGGTGGCGCGACGAGGTCGAACTGGTTGCTGGCGCCTGCCCACCGTTCGACCTCGAGGCCTTCCGCCACGGTGCACAGACGCCGGTATTCTTCGGCAGCGCCTTGCGCAATTTCGGCGTGCGCGAACTGCTTGACGCGCTGATCGCCTTCGCGCCGCCGCCGCGCGCGCAGACGGCTGCAACGCGCATGATCGAGGCGGACGAACCGGGCATGACCGGCATCGTTTTCAAGATTCAAGCGAATATGGACCCCAATCACCGCGACCGCATTGCCTTCATGCGCGTCTGTTCGGGTAAGCTGACCCGCGGCATGCGCGTGACGGTGCCGCGCACCGGCAAGACGATGGCGCTGGTGGCGCCGCAATTCTTCTTTGCACAAGATCGCTCGGTTGCCGAGGAGGCCTATGCCGGCGACGTTGTCGGCATTCCCAATCGTGGCGCCCTGCGCATTGGCGACGCCGTCACCGAGGGCGAAGACATCGCCTTTCTCGGCATCCCGAGCTTTGCCCCAGAAATCCTGCGCCGCGTGCGTTTGGCCGACGCCATCCGCGCGCGCAAACTGCGCGACGCATTGATGGAAATGGCCGAGGAAGGCGTCGTGCAGATCTTCAATCCGGTCGACGGCTCGCCGCCGATTGTCGGCGTCATTGGCGCCCTGCAATTGGACGTGCTCGCCGACCGCTTGCAGAACGAATACGGCCTGCCGATCGCCTTCGAGGGCGCGAATTACGAGGTTGCGCGTTGGATCAGCGGTGACAAGGCCCTGGTGCAGTCGTTCATCGACAAGAACCGCACGGCGATGGCGATCGACCTTGACGATGATCCGGTGTTCCTGGCGACCTCGCCGTTCTCGATGCGCTATACTGAAGAGCGAAACCCGGACATCAAGTTCGTTGACATCAAAACCTTGCGGCCGCGCTAAGGAAGGGGACACAATGCTCATATTGGCCATCACGACTGTCGACCAGCATCATCGGCCTTGATAGCCAACATGAACATTGTGTCCCCGCCACATGGATATCCGCCAACTCAACTATCTGGTCGCTCTCGCCCGCGAGAAGCATTTCACGCGGGCGGCGGAAGCTTGCAACATCACGCAGCCGACCCTGTCGGCGCGCATCCGGCAGCTGGAGGACGAACTCGGCGTACCGATCGTTGAGCGCGGCCAACGCTATATCGGCCTGACGCGCGAAGGCGCGACGGTGCTGAAATGGGCGCAAGTTATTCTCGACGCCGGCCAGTCGATGACGCAGGAACTGGGCGCGATGGGCCAAGGCCTGAGCGCCCGCCTGAAGATTGGTGTGATACCGACCGCCTTGCTCGCGACACCGCGTATCACCGAGCTGATGCGGCGCTTACATCCGCGCCTGGAGTTCACGATCCGATCGCTCAGTTCCGTGGAAATCTTGGGCGGCCTCAAGGATCACGCGCTCGACGCTGGCGTCACGTATCTCGACAACGAGCCAATTACGGGCTTGAAAGCGTTGACGCTGTACCGCGAGACTTACCGGCTGGTGGTGCGCGCTGACCACGCCTTGGCGACAGCGGCGAGCGTCACATGGAAGGACGCCGCAGCCTTGCCGCTATGTCTGCTCAATCCAGAAATGCAAAACCGGCGGATCATTGATGGCATCTTCCGGCGGGCCGGCGCTGAACCGGTCTGCCATGTCGAGACGACCTCCATCAGCAACATTCTGGCCCACGTGCGCACTGCCAATCTGGCGGGCATTGTTCCGGCCGACTTTCTGACTGGCCTTGGTCCATTAGCTGGTATCGCCGCCTGTCCACTGACAGAGCCCGAGGTGTCGCACGCCATTGGCCTAGTTGCCCTCGACCGTGATCCGCCGGCGCCCGCCGTCGCGGCGCTGTTCCAAGCTTGCGCCGGCCCTTGAGGTGACGATGGCAGATCGCGATCAAGGGAACTGCTTGACCCAGGCCGGTATCCCAGGTTTTTCAACGCGGGCCTTGCGAATGACGGGCTTGGTTCGTTTGGCGGGTTTGACGGCCACAGCAGCGGCGGCCACGGGCTTGGCCTTAGCTGGCGCCGGCAGTTTGGCGGGTACGGCTTTCACCAACGGCTTGCTGGGCAGCGGGCGGAACGCGCGCTGTGGTTTGGCGACCGGCGCCGGCGCTGCCGCTGGGTTGCCAGCGGGAGCCAAGACGGCGGCGGGACTGGCTACCTGTGCCGTTGCAGCACTGGCCTGATCGGCTGCAGCCGGTGCACCGGCATTGGTAGCCAGCGGCGTCGCGCTAACCGGCGTCACCGGCGAGCGAAACAGTGTTGGCACGACATGAGGCAAACCCTCGGCCGCGATCACGCGCGCCGGTACTGGCACTTCGATTGGCACGTTGACGGCAGCGACAGTGACTGGACGGCCAATTGGCAAGGGCTGTGGCGGCGTGGTGATGGGCAACACCGTCACCAGGTCTTCACCCGGCCAGGCAAACGCCGCCTGATGCGCACCTTGGCGCAGCAATGTCAGGCCTAACGATTGCGTGGCAGCCACGACAGCCAGTGCTGGCCAGCCTTCCACCGGTTCGTGAGGCGTATCGGCGAGCAGCCATGCCAGCTCGGCCGTAGCCATATCTGGCTCGTTTCGGCGCTGCGGCGGGGCTGGCACCGGTCGTGGCGGCGGCGGCGCGCGCGCCACCTTCACTTCGACGAGTGGCCAGCCAGCCGCACTTTCGGCACGGCTGGCAGGTTGTGGAGATGGCACGCCATCAACGGCGATCTCATAGGGGGTGCTCAAGGCTCGGGCGGTGCCCGCAAAGGCGCGTCCGGGAGCATCGTACCCCCGCCAGACGGCCAACGCGAACAGGCTGCCGGCAGCCAGCGCCGTCAGCACAAAGCCCAAGCGGCCAAGCCGCCGCGACAGCTGTGCCACGGCAGACCAGTTCGATGCCGGGCCAATTGCCGGGGTAAGCGACGAAGTCATGCGTACCCTCACGGTCGCTCCTGCCCCACCAGGAATGCGTCTACCGCCCTCTGCGAATCAGTCATCCCCTGATTATGCGGTGATTCTATGGACTTGAGTTGTATGCGTGCAGACGAAAGTGTACCGCGAACAAGGCGCAAGCCTAAACTCGCGGTTATCCACCGTGTTAACGGGGCGCGGCTTGCCGGTCAGATCAAAGCTGGTCATAGATCGGGAAGCGGCGGCACAACTCCGTGGCCTGGCGCTTTACACGCTCCTCGAGCTGGCCATTGCCCTCGGCGCCGTGGCGGGCCAGGCCGTCAAGCACTTCCACCACCATGCCACCAATGGCGCGGAACTCCGCTTCGCCGAAGCCGCGGCTGGTGCCAGCCGGCGAGCCCAGACGGACACCTGACGTGATAGTCGGCTTTTCGGGATCAAACGGCACGCCATTTTTGTTGCAGGTGATATGGGCGCGGCCCAAGCCCTTCTCAGCGACGGTGCCGGTCAGCTTCTTGGGCCTGAGATCAACCAGGATCAAATGTGTGTCGGTGCCGCCGGACACCAGATCATAGCCACCCGCCGCGATGGTCTCGCCCATGACGCGGGCATTGGTCACGACCTGCCGGGCGTAGTCCTTGAACGCCGGCTGCAGCGCCTCGCCAAACGCAACTGCCTTGCCAGCGATGACGTGCATCAGTGGACCGCCTTGCAGGCCAGGAAAAATCGCCGAGTTCAGCTTCTTGCCGAGGTCCTCGTCATTGGCGAGGATCATACCACCACGCGGACCACGCAGTGTCTTATGCGTCGTCGTCGTCGCGACGTGGGCGTGCGGGAACGGGCTTGGATGCACGCCAGCAGCAACCAATCCAGCAAAGTGCGCCATGTCGACCCAGAAGACGGCGCCAACCGCGTCGGCAATGGCGCGGAACCGGGCGAAGTCGATCTGGCGCGGATACGCCGAGCCGCCGGCGATGATGATCTTTGGCTTGTGTTCGTGCGCTAGCCGCTCGACTTCGGCGAAGTCGATGCGGTGGTCGTCCTTGTTGACACCGTACTGGATCGCCTTGAACCACTTGCCTGACAGATTGGGCGCGGCGCCGTGCGTCAGGTGTCCGCCCGCCGCCAGACTCATGCCCAGCACCACATCGCCCGGTTTGACCAGCGCCAGCAGCACGCCTTGATTGGCCTGCGAGCCCGAATTTGGCTGCACGTTGGCGTAGGACACGCCAAACAGCTGTTTGGCGCGGTCGATCGCCAATTGCTCGGCGACATCGACATATTGGCAGCCGCCGTAATAGCGCTTGCCGGGATAGCCTTCCGCAGACTTGTTGGTCAGCACGCTGCCTGCGGCCTCCAGAACGGCGCGCGAGACGATGTTCTCGGAGGCGATCAGTTCGATCTCATCGCGCTGGCGCGTCAGCTCCAAGCCAACCGCGCTCGCCAGTTCCGGATCGGTCTCGGCCAGGCTCGAGTTGAAGAAGCTGTGCGCGATGCGCGTGGCGGAGGACATGGGCAACCTCTTGCTCGGAAGGGCAGCGGCGACGGCGAGTCAATCAAGGGGAAGTTCAATCACGGTACGACCGGTTGTTTAATACGCCAGTCAGTCGATGAACAGCTGCACCACGTGCGACGCATCCGGGTGCGCCAGCGCAAGCCCTGTCTGTGACTGCTCTTTTCAGCTTCAAGCGATTTCTCGAAACGCATCAGCCAAGGCCATGGCAAAGGCCGGGTCGTTGATTGCCAGTGGCAGACGTTCGATGCGGTGGTTAGCGCTGGGCAGGAAACCCTGTTCCAGGGCATCGAACAACGCCTGATCGGCGGCGGGATCGTGGAACGGCCCACCTGCCACGGCGATGGTCGAGATGCCTAGCTCCGGCAACAGGAAACGTACTGGCCCCAGCATGGCGTTCAGCCGCGCGGCGATGAACCGGCCAATTGCCGCGCACTCGTCCGGCGTTGTCCGCATCAGCGTGACTTGGGCGTTGTGACTATGAAAGGTGCGCCCGGCAAAGGCCACCGGCACGGTATCGCGCGCGCCGAAATTGACCATATCGAGCGCGCCGCACGAGCCGGCATAGGGCACGGCCTTACGCGCCATGGCGCCGAAGCGATCATCATGAGCTTTGAAGATGCCGCCGACGAGCAGGTCGGCAACTTCCGTGGTGGTCACATCGATGACGCCGCTGATCAGGCCGCTATCGACCAGCTTTTCCATCGACTGACCGCCCGTGCCAGTCGCGTGAAAGGTCAGGCAATCGAATTCGGCTTCCAGGCGCCGCTGCACGGCCTGCACGCAAGGCGTCGTCACGCCAAACATGGTCAAGCCAACCACGCGCCGGGTTGCGGCAGCAGCCAGCGACGGGTCGATGCGCCCGCGCATCATGCCTGCCAAAGCGTGCGCGGCATTGCCCAACACGACGCGCGAAATGCGGTTAAGACCAGCCACGTCGGTGACCGAGTACATCATCGCAATGTCGGAAGCGCCAATGTAGGGCGCGATATTGCCGCTTGCGACCGTGGAGACCATCACCTTTGGGCAGCCGACAGGCAGCGCCCGCATTGCTTGTGTTGCCAGCGCCGTGCCGCCAGAACCACCCGCCGCAATTATCCCGCCGACGTCATTGCGCGATAGAATGTAGGCGGCGAAGGCCGCTGCCATGGCCGTGACAGCCGCGCCACGGTCCGCCGTGAACACGGCGCCGGCTCCCGCCGGATGATGCGCCGCCACATCACTGGACGAGACATCGGCGGCGCCTGCGACACCGCTGGTGCCAAGATCAACGGTCACGACCGTGACGCCACTGGCGCGCAATCGTCCGGCGATGAATTCCAGCTCTGCGCCCTTGGTGTCAAACGTGCCAACCACATACGCACGATCAGGGATGTCGCCCATGCCCACCCACTCCGTCAGGGCGACGCGATCGAAACGCGCCAGCCATGCTGCGCCTTATTCTGATGGCGCCGTGTCAGTCGACCAGCCGGTGGCGGGAGTTCCCGGCTCGACAGTGATGATCGTCGACGCTCGCGCTCCTGGCAGCTTGGCAGCAGGGCTTGGTTTTGGCGCCGGCGCAACGTCGCCAGCGGAGCTGTCGGCTGGCAGGCTGGTGTCGGTTACCGTCGCGCCGGCACCGCTATCGGCCGCGCTTGGCCAGAGGCCGTCTTGCATTTCCGTGCCGCCAATCAACCGCCGCGCCATCAGATCCTTCTGCAGGTCGCTGACGTCGATGATCGGGGTCAGCTCCGCAATGCCAGCAACCGGCCCGAAATACTGATAGCGCACCGCCGCCAGCGCTGGCTTGCCGGCTTGAGCTGGCTTGGGTGCCAGTTGCCATTCGCTGTCAACTATCGCCGTCAACAGGTCGACCACCGTTACTATCCGCAAGCGTGCCGCTTCTGCCTCGATTGCTACCGGCGCGATCGACAGTCCACCATCCGCGATCGTGATGGGCAGTGTGAGCGTGGGGAACACGAAACCGCCCGGTGTCGCGCCCCTGGCAAGCAGGCGTTTGAGGATCTCCTCGTCGAGCTTGGCCTGCTCGCTCAGCAACGCCCGCGCCGCGTTGTTGATGGCGAGCGGCGCCAGATCGGCGATCTGGCCGGCGCCCAGGCGCACTGTGCCAGAACCCGTCAGCAGTCCCGCCAGGCTGCGCGGCGATAAACCGCGTCCGGTGCCCGTCACGTCAATATCCAGCGCACCCCGCGCCCTCGCTTCCGAAGCACCGCCGCCGGTCGCGGTTTCCAGCGTGCTGCCCTTCAGTGCTGCGGTGAAGGTGAGCGCGGCGCCGGCCGGTTCGCGGTTGAGCGTTCCACGGGCCGAAACAGTGCCGCCTGCGATCGCGCCGTCGAAAGCCGTCACCTCGACGCCAGCGTCAGTCAAACTGACGTTCAGGCTGGCATTGCGGACCGACCATTGCGGTGTCACGCGCAACGCACCGACGGTAAAACGCACGCTGCCCTTGGCTGCAATCCGGGTAAAATCGAACGGCTGATCGCTCCAAACCGCGCCAGTCTCCTGACCCGTCTGAGGCGGCTGAGATGCCGGTACCGTCCGCACCAGCAGACCGGCAAGTACGGCGGCATCGAGTTCCGCCATCTGCACTTCGAGCGCTATGCCCGGCATGGCGCCAGCAGCGTCAAGCGTTTGGTTAAGGGCAAAATTGCCGGCTCGTCCATCATAGCCAAACCGGCCGTTCATCAGCCGCAAGCCGGTCGCTGACTGGGCGATTTCCGTGCTGACGTCAAACGGCGCGGACCCTTGCGCGATCAGTGCATCGACGCCCAGCAGCGCCGCCCACCACCCGGCATCGGCGCCGTTCGCTTTCAGGTTGCCGGCATAGCGCCAGGAGGCACCGTTTGCGGGTTTGGTGGCCGACCCCGAATAGCCGCCGAATTCAGTTCCCGCCGAAAGTGTCGCGAGGACCTTCAAGCCGCCGGACAGGCTACCCTCCAGATTGAGCATCGCAGTGGCAGGCGCACCCGGCTCGGCGAGCGCTGTCCCGGTGGCCTGCGTTGCCGGCGCGGATTTACCGGCCAGAGCCGACACCTGAGCGCGCAATGCTGGCGCATCGTCACTTTGCAGGTACAGCGCCAGGCTGAGCGGCGAGGCAGGCGCGCGCAAGCCGTCGCCGCGCGCTGACAGGATCAAGCGGCTCGATGCTGCCATACCGTCCAGCACCAGGTTACGACCGGCTGGCTGGTCCTGGCTCTGGGTGTAGCTGCCAGCCAGTTTCAGCGGTAACAAGGCGGGCGTGCCGTTGGCAGCAGCCAGGGCTGCCGCAGGAAAGAATGGCACATCAGCGAACGCGCTGAGCGCCGCCACGCCTTCCGGCTTGGTGGCAGTGAGCATGAACGACAGAGCGGTGCCCGAAGCCGCGCCACTGCCTGACAGTAAACCATCGCCCTTGATCGCGAAGCCCAGATCGGACGTGGCGGCGAACTCACGGATGTTCAAGGCACCTGCCGTCTGGCTTGCCTGCAATGATACGTCGCGCAGCGTGCCATTGTCCGTCAGCACTTGCCCGAGCCGCACTTGCACCTGAGTGCCGCCGATCGTGGCAGCTTCGCTCGCAGCGGGCGATACTGTGACGACGGCGGGCAGCGCCACGCCCGGCTGCACGAACACTCCAAGGCCAAGGCCGAGAACGGGTAGGAGCTCGCTTGCCGCCGCCAGCGTCGCAGGGGGCGTCCACAAGCCTCGCAAGTCGAGCGCATCGCTATCGAGCAACACATCGAGCGATGCCGGCGCGCTGATCCGGTTGCGCCAATGGCCAGTGAGGACGACACCGCCAATTTCAGCGCGGATCGCGTTGGCATTGACGCCTGTCGCTGACCAATCCAGTTCCGATTGCAGCAGGAAGGGGTGCTCTGCGCCACGCTTGACACCATCGCTGGCGGCAACGGCAACGACTGGTTTCAGCCAGTCGAATAGCTTTTGCAGGTTGACGCCCTGGACTTGCAGCGGACCGATCAAGGCGATCTCCGCACGCGGTTGCCGGACAGCGCTGTCCTGGCTGGAGACGTCACTGTTGACGGTCGCCAATTGGCCGGAGAACTCGATCCGGCTCTGCCCCGGCAGTCCGGCGCTCAGTTGCGTCAGTCGCAGTTCGGCACCCGCCCGTTCGATCCCGACGCGCGCCTCCTCTAGCAAGCCACCGCCCAATCGCGCTTCGGCAATCTCCGCCTTCAGTTGAAAGCGATCGGCGTTGGGTACCGCCGCCAGCAGCGGATCGATAACCGCCAGCAACCGCTCACGCGGCGTGCCCCGCTGAGTGGCCGGCATCAGGCGATCAAGATCCAACCAGTTCGACGTGAGTTCTGCCGTCCATTGGGTGCCTTCGGTCCAGCTGAGCATTGCCGACCCGCGCAATTCTTGCGCCCGCTCAGCCGGCAGTGTTGGCGCATTACCGACAGCGGCAATGCCTGGCGGCGCCGCCTTGACCGACCCGCTTGGGCTCGTGCCAATCGCATCCTTGCTGGTTTTACCGGCGACCTCCGTATTGGCTCCGGTGGTCGTCGTGTTGGTTGTCCGGGCGTCGGCAGCCTCAGCTCCGGCTGCATCGCTCAGGGTCGCGATAATGTCCGTGAGCCGCGCGCGGCCAGCCTCCGCCGTCACCTTGGCGCTCAGTTCCACCAGCGTGCCTTGGGCTGATGCTGGCGCTAGCGCACTGGCCGGCGCCGCCGGCAGCACCTGCTTGCCGGTCAAATCTCCGGATAACGCTGGCTGACCAAAAACATCCAGGGCCGTGCCATCAAAGGCAAATGTCGCGCTGCCAGCCACGTCACTCGACGTCGTGATCTTCAAACGCGCGCCACCTAGCGTGTTGAGTTCACCCGTCGCGATGCGCAAGTCACGCCGCGCGGCGCCATCGGCAAAGCTGCCCTTGAAGCGATAAGGTCCGTTGAGGGCGGGCGCCGCCAACTCGCCATTGACACTGGCGAGCGCCACTAAAGTGCTGCCATTGTTCGCCGACAACGTAACGGCGCCACGCTCGACCCGCACCAAACTCAGCGCCACGGCGCTCGGCAAGCCCACTGATTGACCAGCCTTCGACCCGAAATCACGCCAGTTGCCTCGCCCCTCCGCATCGAGCACCAGGTTCAGTTCGGGCTGCTCAATGATAACTTGCTCGGCTTCGATCTCACCTTTCAGCAAGGGCGGCACAGCCAGCCGGATCGACAACGTGCTAATCTTCAGGAACGGCCGGATGAAGCGATTGGCTTCGTCGGCGATTCGCACGTCGCTGATGGACAGATAAGGCGTCGGCAACAGCTGTACGGCAACATTGCCGCCAACCCGCACCTGCCGGCCGATTAATTGGCTGGCTTGGCGCTCGATCTCGCCGCGATAGCCGTTCCAGTCGATCATGGAAGGCACGACCATGAGGGCCGCGAGCAACGCGACCACCACGACAGCTACCACGATCACGAGCCGCTTCACGCACCCACCCTGCTGCAGCGCCGCATCGGCCCCCACCGATCCAAGCGGTTAAACCACTGGCGGCGTCCCGGCAACTGAAAGCCGAACCATCATCATCGGCCGCCGCTGTGCTGCAATGATGACGGCGGCTTGTCAGCGCCTGCGACCCGCTACGGTTGACGCACCCAGCCGGGCCGCTCGAGATGCTCCTGCGGCCGGAAGCGGCTTTTGTAACTCATCTTGCGCGAGCCGCGGATCCAATAGCCCAGATAGACGTAAGTGAGACCGCAGCCGCGTGCCTGCGCGATCATATCGAGGATCATATAGGTGCCCAGCCCCCGGCTTGCCTCCGCATGCGCGTAAAAGCTGTAGACCATGGAAATTCCGTCGCTCAACTGATCACAGAGGCTGACGCCGACGAGCCGGCCGCTGGTCGCGTTGGCATCTCCTGAGGGCGCGCCTTCGGCAGGTGGCAACCGGTACTCGACCAGGAATGTATCGACCGCTGACGGGCCGACCATCATGGCGTATTCGGCCTCCTTCATATCGGCCATACCGCCCTCGCCATGGCGCGTTCTCACGTAATCGCGAAACAAGGCGTAATGCTCATCCGTTGGCGCTGGCGGCAACCGCGTCGCGACCAGGTCCGAATTGTCTGCGAGCGTCCGGCGGAAGCTGCGGCCGGTGACGAACTCAGTTGCCACGACGCGCACCGAAACGCAGGCCTGACAACCCTTGCACGACGGCGTGTAGGCAATGTTCTGGCTGCGCCGGAAACCTGACCGCAGCAGATTGTCGACGCGCTGCGCCGAGCCCGCCTTGCCACCCTCCAAACCCATATGGGTGAACAGCTTTCGCTCAGTCAGGCCAGCGAGATACGGACACGGCTGTGGTGCCGTGATGTAGAAGTCAGGGTTGCCGAAATCGTTGCGATGCTGCTTCACGGGGGGCGGACTTCATGACGGGCGGCGGCTCAGGCTGGTCGGCGGATTGGCGATAGTCTAGCATGACCAGATCAGCTGACCAGGGTCATCTCGGAATTCAGTGTTGCATGGCGCAACCGGACCAGAAACCACGCACGACCGGTCAACTGGTTACGCAACGTGCCGCGCACTGTGCCGCTGCGAATTGATCGTTGCCCAACCCTAGCATTCGCGTCGTTAACCCTTGGTGACCCCCCGTGCCAGACCTGCCAGACGACGCCCCACCGCCCAACAAAACCCCGTCCAGGCTGCGCGAAGGCGACCACCCGTTCTACAAACCGCTATGGCGCCGTCTCGCCATTGTCGGCGGGTTGGTAGCGTGGTCGATCTACGAAGGCCTCTATGTCCGCGACGGCTTCTGGAGCGTCATTGCCGTCGGCATGCTGGGCTATGCCATCTGGATGTTCCTGATCGACTTCGGGCGGGAGCGGCCAGGCAAGTGAGATGCCCGGACCTGCGTCAGGTCTGGGCTGCGACGCGACGCTCCAATCTGTAGCCAGAATGCAACAGCACGCCGGCGACACATGTATGCAAGCGCATGCATGTTGGCAAAGGCAGGGGCACCCGGCTACGGATGTTGCTGTGGCATAGAGGAGGACCTGAACGATGCTCACTGGCATTATCCCGACTTCGTGGTCGGGGCCGCTGCACGCGGCACTGCGTATCATGACTGGCTTGCTGTTCCTGCAGCACGGCATGACCAAGCTGTTCAAGTTTCCGCTGACGGATTACTTCAAGGACGGCGTGCCGTTGTTCTCGTTGATGGGCGTGGCCGGCGTGCTTGAGTTGGTTGGTGGCATCTTGATCATCATCGGCTTGTTCACGCGCATCACCGCCTTTGTGCTGGCGGGCTTCATGGCCGTTGCCTACTTCATGGCGCATGCAACGAGCGGTTTCTTCCCGATCCTCAATGGCGGCGAACTCGCCATCATGTTCTGCTTTGTCTTCCTGTGGCTCGCCGCCGCCGGCGCCGGTCCCTACAGCCTCGACGCCAGCCGCAACGATCAGGCCTGAGGCGCGGGCATCTGTAATGATGGGTTCAGACCTCTTCGAGTTTGAAGGGTTCTGATCCCATGCAAGCGCGACCCGGCTCAATGCGCCAGGATCTGGCTGAGGAACAGCTTGGTACGTTCGGACTTCGGGTTGGCGAAGAACTCAGCGGGCGGTGCCTGTTCGACGATCTCGCCCTTGTCCATGAACACGACGCGGTCCGCGACTTCGCGCGCGAACCCCATCTCGTGGGTGACGACCAGCATGGTCATGCCTTCCCGGGCGAGATCGTCGAGCAGGCCCCACCGAAGGACTTCTTCGCCAACCCTAAATCCGACCGGACCAAGCTGTTCCTGAGCCAGATCCTGGGGCATTGAGGGGAGCCGCTAGGGCGAGTGCAATCACTGAGCGTGAGCTCCGAACCAGTGCCTGGCCTTGTCGGATAGCGCGTTCATCACCG
>JANNSA010000117.1:0-11236 GCA_031402115.1 Hyphomicrobiaceae bacterium
CGGCGGTGGTGGCTCGGTGCCGTCGACCAGGAGCTGAGCCTTTACTGCTCCCTCTCCCTATGGCGTCTTCGCGATGGGAAGAGGGAGTAGAAAGCAGTCCCTGTCGAGTTGCTCCTCCTGTTTGCTCCGTTCGCTTCAGCCCTTTGTGAAAGGTAACGCACCATGCAATTCGCTGATCTGTTGACCGCGCCGTGGTGGTGGCTGGTGGCCGGCGCTATCCTGCTGACGCTGGAAGTGGCGGCGCCCGGCGTGTTCCTGTTGTGGCTCGGCGTCGCCGCCATGCTGGTCGCGGGCCTGCTGTTCCTGACGCCCCTGGACCTGACCACTCAGTTCATGCTGTTTGGCGCACTGTCTGTTGCCATGGTGCTGTTCGCGCGGATCTTCCTGCGCTACGGCGTTGCCATCAGCGATCTGACCGCGCTCAGCCGGCGCGGCCACCACTATATCGGCCAGACCGTGGTCGTCACCGAGGCAATCGCCAACGGCCGCGGCAAGGTGCAGGTTGGTGACACCTTGTGGAACGCAGGCGGTCCTGATGCCGGCATTGGCGCGCGCGTCCGGGTCACTGCAGTGGAAGGCACGCTGCTGAAAGTCGAGCTGGCTTAGACTGGCTACGGATTGGGCGATTGCGCCGGGCAAACGGCTGGTGCAAGCTGCGGTACGGAGGAAGGCATGCCAGTTTCCGATACCGAATTCGCAGAACTCAAGACCCGTGTGTCGCGGCTTGAGCGGGCCGGTATCAATAACACCGGGACGATCGGGTGGGTGGCGGGTACGCTTGGCACCATGCAGGCCGTTCAGGACAACCACACTTTGCGCCTCACTTTGCGCCTCGACCGCATCGAGACGGATGTCATTGAGATGAAGTCCGATATCCGTGGCCTGAAGGCGGACATCGCCGGGCTGCGCGGGGACCTGCCGGGCATCGTCGCCGACGCAATGCGCGAAGTCTTGGCCAACACATAGCGCCCAGTCTGGTTGCGCATCGGCCGCTGGTATGGCCAGCCCGGCATTGTCTTGATCTCGATCCGGGTATAGGCCTTGCTGCATACGCCGCAACAAGCGCACTTCGAGGTCTGGGATGATCCGTTTGGAACGTCGCGGTACACGCCTTCTCGTCGCCCTCGCTTGGCTCAGCTCGTTGGCTTGGTTTCCGTCACCGGTCGCGGCCTTCGATGACATCGAGCGCTTGTTGCCAGCATTGGCGCGCTCAGCACCCGAGGAATTCCTGAAAGAGGGCTTCCTTTTCGAATACATCAAGATCAGCGCCTTGCGAACGCGACGCATGACCCTGTTGTTCGACAGCGAAATGCGGATGGCGCTTGATGATCGGCCGCGTGTCCTGGCGTTGACAGGGGTCGACACCGGCCGATGCGTCGGCGCGCTGTCAACCGGCTTGCCGCCAAACGAACGGCTGCTGATCTCGGGCGCAGCGGGTTTCGCGGATGGCATGGCCAAGGCGTTGCCGGCGCGTGGTTTTACGCAAAGCCAACACGATGACTTCACCCTGTTCGCCAAGGGTCGAACGACGGACGGCTATTCTCCGGTGACGCCGGGTGATCCGTTCGCACATGTCTTTGGCGTCGCTCGCATCTTCCAGTTTGAGCGCCTACTGGTTTCGTTGCGCGGCGAGCAGGCCACTGCTGAGGCGCCGGAATGGCTAGCGCACGGTGCGGCTTGCGCGTCATGCGACGTGGTCCGGCCCCTGCTCGAGAGCACGCGGACCGTGGCGGGCGTCGATGCCGAGCTGATCCATGCCGTTGGCACGAGCCTGGTAACATTCATCGATACGGGCATCGATCTGGCCGAAATGCTGTCGCCTGCGGACGGCAAAATGCCGGATTTCGACGCCTTGCGAACCAAGTTTCAGAGCCAATCGGTGAGCCTGACGCAGCAACCCTTCGTCATCGCCGTGCTGTCCATGACCAAGCAAGGCACGGACTATTCCGTCCACATCGCATTGGCCTACGGCGCGGAGGCCGAGAGCCGAGCTGGCGCGGCAGAGATTGCCAAGCGGCTGGGTGAGAAAGTCTCCAGCGGGCATCCAATCCAGGACCGGGCCACGCCAGCCAAGGTCGACACTGTGTTCACAACGAGCCGAGGCTTGGCGATCGCCGTGATTACGCCACGCTTCGCCGCAGCGACGCCAGAGGCGGCAGTCTCGGAGTTCAATCGATGGCTTGAGGCGATCGTTCGCCGCGACTTCTATCCACTGGCGATCTTTGGCTAGCGGGCACAGGCGGCATTTATAGTTTGCCGCCTGATCCCAACATGCAGCTCAGCCCTTCAACACGCCTGATGCTTTGGCGGTGAAGCTGGCGATGTAGTCCATCAGCCCCGGTGACAGACTGTCATAAGGCTCCAACTTGAGCGCCCGAAGCTGTGCGCGGACACCGTCCATCTGGTCAGGCGGCGCTCCGGATTCGATGATCGATGAAACGAATGCGGCGAAGGTTGGCGGCGCCCAGCCACTGTCTTTCGACAATTCCGTATGGAAGAACGTCAGCCCGGTGAACGGATGATTGGGCTTGGTTACAGGACCGTGCATGTGCACGCCGCAATCCTTGCAGGCATAGCGATGGATCAGCGCGTTGGCGTCGACCACCTGCAGCTTGCCGGCGCCCTTGGTGACCGTCACTTTGTCGGTCGGCGCCACGGCAACCTGCGAGAACAAGGCACCTTTCGGCTTCCAGCACTTGGTGCAGCCGCACACATGATTGTGCGCGCACTGGCCCGCAATCGAAACTTCAACCGGATTGCTGGCGCAGGCGCAGGTCAGCGTGCCACCGCTGAACCCGGCCTTCTCGGGAGCAATGCCGTTGTCGACTTGCGGGTGAATGGAAATGCTGGCCATGATCTGTCTCTCCTCGCGCTGCACTGTGTGGCGATACGTCGCGGAGACTAGGCCTGATCCTGATCTTTGTCCATCCGAGCGGGCAGCGGACAAGCCGACGGAAGTGGGCGGAGACGAACTACTCCCGCTGCCCACTCGTCATGGCGAGAGGTAGCCGAAGCATCGGCGCATGGTGATCATTCCCCCGACTGCCCGCTGCCCACTGCCTCACAATTGCTCCAGCAGCCCCACCGCCAGCGCCTCAACGGTCGCTCCCTTGACGACTGGCAGGTCCAACTCAGCGAGCCAACGGCGGAAAGCCCGCT
Organism: Hyphomicrobiaceae bacterium; assembly: GCA_031402115.1. Taxonomy (GTDB): domain Bacteria; phylum Pseudomonadota; class Alphaproteobacteria; order Rhizobiales; family Hyphomicrobiaceae; genus JANNSA01. The sequence continues at coordinate 3,160 of JANNSA010000117.1, forward strand.
GATCAGTTTGGCGGTCGCCACGCTCGGGGTTGCGGCGGTCGCGCGGGCAGGCGGCGTCCGGCATCACGATGATCGCCGGCAAGCCGCGCTGGCAGGCCAGCAGCAGGTCCCAATGCAGGAAGCTGGTCTCCCGCTGGCCGGTGTCGGCACGGTAGTTGTATTGGTAGGCGACGTCGCCCAGGGCCGCGACCTGGCGATCACCGGGGAACGGACCGCAGCGATCCCCGACCACGCAGACCACGAGATCCGTTGTCGCGATGACTTCGGCACGCTCCGTGAGCGCGACAGCGAACGCCGGATCGCGATCGAGACAGACGACCGTGTGTCCAGCACTACCCAATGTATGTCCCAGGCTGCGCGATAGCGTGCCGAACTCTGCTTCGATCGCCGTCAGGAACACACGCACGCCGTTCGCCCTCCGTAGCCGCCCTGAGCCGGAGCGAGCCTTCGTTCCCAACGGATAACCATAACAGCGACTCGGTGCCAGTGAGACGTCACACGCAGATTTCGCGGGCGAATTGCAGATTTGGCACTGCAGCGCATGATTCCGGAATATTTCGCGTTACTTCCCGTTACTTCCCGTTAGCTCCCGACCGTTCCGGAGCGTGATCAGCTACCTGGACGGGCGTCTCGACGCCGGGCGTGGCGCGGGCGCAGATGTGGTCGATGATCAGGCCGGCGAGGTCCTTGCCGGTGATGCCCTCGATGCCTTCCAAGCCAGGCGACGCGTTGACTTCCAGCACTACCGGGCCGTTACGGGTGCGCAGCATATCGACGCCGGCCAGCTCCAGGCCAATGGCCAGAGCCGCGCGTTGGGCCAGCTTGCGTTCCTCCGGCGTCAGCTTGACCTTGAGCGCTGAGCCGCCGAGGTGCAGGTTGGAGCGGAACTCGCCCGGCGCCGCCTGACGCTGCATCGCCGCAATCACCCGGCCGCCGAGCACGACGCAACGGACGTCAGCGCCCTCGGCCTCCGTGACGAACTCCTGTACCAGCACCGCAGCATCGATATCGCGGAAGGCGCCGAACACGGATTCGGCCGCCTTGCGCGTTTCAGCGAGCACGACGCCACGGCCTTGCGTGCCCTCGATGAGCTTGATAACAACCGGGGTTCCACCAACCATATCAATGAGTTGCCGAGCGTCTCGGGCTGAGTAGGCGATCGCCGTGCGCGGCATGGCGATGCCGTGACGGGCCAGCACATGATGGGCGCGCAGCTTGTCCCGCGCGATCGCGATGGCCTCGGCGCCATTGAGCGCGTAGCGGCCGAGCGCCTCGAACTGCCGCACCACCGAGACGCCATGGCTGGCGATGGAGCGCCCGATGCGCGGGATCACGGCGTCAAAGTCAGCGCCAGGGCGGCCGGCGAAGTCGAGCGCTGGCGCATCCGGCGAGATGCGCAGGCTGCACCGCGCCGTGTCGACCGTGGCGATGACGACGCCGCGCTGCACCGCCGCCTCCACCAGGCGCCGGCTGGAGTAGTTGTCAGGCTCGCGCGTCAACATGGCGATGCGCAAAGGCCGGCGGCGGGCGCTTGGCCGCTCGTACACAGCGTAGCTCAACTCGGGCTGCTGAAATGACCGGTGTGGCGCCACCAGGGCATCCTCGGCAATCGACTGGCGCCCAAGCAGCATGCGGTAGGACATGGTCTGCCGGTTGGTCAGCGAGATCTCGATTGGCCACGCATGATCGCCAAATTTTACATTTGTTTCAATAACATAGCGCAATTCTGCTTCGCCATTGGACGACGTGAACTCGCGCCGGTCGACGATTAAGCCACGGCAGAACACCTCAATGTCGTTGCGGCCCGGCACCGGATGCACGCCGAATCGGACCTCGCGCTGACCAGCAACGCCGAACGGCTCAATGGCGAACGCGTGCAGCGCCGAAGTGCGGGCGCCGGTATCGACCTTGGCCTTGAGCGCCGGCAGGCCAAGGCCGGGCAGCGCCAGCCATTCCTCCCAGCCGAGCACGAATGGTGCTTGCGACACGACTTGCCTCCCCGATCTGGTTCGCCCGAGTGGTTGACGAGCGAACTGCGGCAACGAAACCACAGCTCTATACAGCGTGACGGCCGCATCACAGCCCAGCCGCAGGCTTCACACGTTTCGACCCTTATTGCGGCGTGGTCCTGATCGCGGGTTCGGCCCAACTGCTGTTGTCTTGCGGCAGGATCGTGGCAATCCGTGGCCGTCCGAGCAGCCACGAATGCCGCATTCCAACACCGCTTCCCGCCATTTTGGCACGCTCTCCTGTGGGTCTTGGAGTCGCCAAGCATCTGCACCGCAACCGGCCGCGATCAGGAGAACCCCCGTGCTCAGTTATGCGGGACATACTGCCAGGACTGCTCAATCGAGCTTGTCGATCGGCCGCCAGATTGACCGGTTCCCAAGCAAGGCGCGGTCGGCTGTGGCGGAACTGACTGACCGGTCGCCGTGGTTCGGCGATCTGCTGCGCACGTTTCCGGGCCTGATGCACGAACTGGCCAGGATGCCGCGTGGACCGCAGCGCGAGCTGCTGTGCGCCATGATCACCGGTGGCGTCAATCTGCGTACGGTTGCCCAGTCAGCCAAGTTACCGTACTGGCTACATAAATTGCCACCAGAAGCGTTTGGTGATGACCTTGAGACACTGCCCCGCTCGGCCAACTTTGAACGCCTGATCAGCAATCTGCTGCCAGAACAGCCCTTGCAGCAGGCGGTGTGGTTCATCCGCGTCATGATGGCAGCGTCACTGGGTGGCGAGGAACTGGCGTTGTGGACGGCCAAGTGTCCCCAAGCGTCGGCCGTGTCCGTGCGCAGTGAACGCTGGGTCAATCTGTATGCCTTCGCCTGGTATTCGGGCCAGCCGACGACCGCCGCACACCGGCTGATCCGGCGCCCGTTTCGCCCAACGCTGAGTTACACCCGCGCAGCCGAGGAAGTGGAAATCTGGCAATACCGGATCAATCTGGAGATCGCACTTGGGTCCCGGGAACTGCCCGGATGGGGCGCTAAGGGCCGTTCGCTCGGCTACGAGATCGTGCCGCTGATCGAGTTTGACGACTATGTGCAGGAAGCGGCGCAGATGGAAAACTGCCTCGACCGCTACGGCCAAGTGCTGCAGAAAGGCCTCGTGCGTGTTTACAGCATCCGCAAGAACGGCCGTCCCGTCGGCAACTTCGAGGTTGGCCCGCACGAGCTCGACCCCGCAATCCCTTATGTTAAACAGTTGCGTGGTCCCGCCAACACGCGTGCCGATGCGGATATGTGGAAAGCGGCGACAGCCTGGCTGGGGCGGCAGAAGTTCCCCGATGCGAAAGCTGGCACACCGTGTTTCGCGCCACGCTCGCCAGCTGACCGGACCGCGACGACACAACGGCTGTGGCAGCCATTCGTTGGCGCGTTGCACTCAGAACGGCATCAGCGGCTGGCTGCCTTGGCAATCGACACCGGCGGCCTGCTACGGCCCTAGATCCGGCAGCAACACACTGACTTGGCGAATTTCCGGTGCCAGCGGCCAGGAATCCCCCTAAACCCTATCGTCATGGCGATATGGGGCAAGGCGGCGGGCGTTGCGGCTGGGTTGGCGATCGGCGGGCCACTTGGCGCGTTGATCGGCGGCGTCGCCGGGCATTTGCTGGACTGGCAGTTCACCGCCCCGAGCGAAGTCGACCGGCAAGCCCAAAAGCAGATGGCGTTCACCGTCGGCGTGATTGCGCTTGGCGCCAAAATGGCCAAGGCCGATGGCCACGTCTCGCCTGATGAGGTGACGGCGTTCAAGGAAGTGTTCCGGGTGCCGCCCGAGGAGATGCGCAACGTTGCGCGGGTGTTCGATCTGGCCAAGCAGGATGTAGCTGGCTACGACGCCTATGCGCGGCAACTGGCCAGCCTGTTCGCCGACGATCCGCCCCTGCTGGTTGCTGTCATCGAGGGACTGTTCCACATCGCCTCAGCTGACGGCGTGCTGCACGACGACGAGGACGAGTTCCTGGCCGACGTGGCCGGCTTGTTCGGCATCCCCGACGCGCAGTTCGCGCGCATCCGTGCTCGCTTTGTGCCGGAAACACGCGACGATCCGTATTTGTTGATGGGCATCACGCGCACCGCCAGCAACGAGGAATTGCACCGGCGCTATCGCAAGCTGGTGATTGAGAACCATCCGGACAAGGCAATCGCGCGCGGAGTACCGCCCGAGTTTGTGCGCATTGCCACCGCCAAGCTAGCGGCAATCAATGCGGCCCACGACATGATCCGCAAAGAGCGGGGCCTCGTGTGACCGCAAGCTTCGCCGTGCCAGCTCCGGAGCGGATCGCGGCGCCGCACTTTGTGCTGCTGTTTTTCATCCAGCTGTTCTGGGGCCTCAACTGGGTGGCGGCCAAGCTGGCGTTGATGGACCTGTCCCCGGTGCTGCTGACGGGCTTGCGCTTTAGTGTGACATTCGCCGTCGTTGCCCCGTTCATTCGCTGGCATCACGGACAGATGTTGCCGCTGGCGATCGGCGCATTCCTGATCGGTGCGCTGCACTTTGTCATTGGCTTCGCAGGTCTGGCTATCGCCCAGGATATTGCGCCGCTGGCGATCGCCAGCAATCTTGCGGTGCCGTTCGCAACGCTGTTGTCGGTGCTGTTTCTCGGCGACCGGATTGGCGCCTGGCGCACAACGGCGCTCATGCTAGCGTTTGGTGGCGTGGTGATCATGGCGTTCGATCCGCGCGTGATCGAGTATCCCGGTGCGCTCGGCCTCGTGGCGTTCGCCGCCTTTCTGTGGGCAGTCGGCACGCTGTTCCTGCGCCGCGTGACAGCAGCCCACGCCTATGATTTGCAGGCTTGGATCGCGCTGGCAGCCTGGCCGCCACTTTTGGCTTACGCCTTCCTGCTCGAGCCGCACCCTGTCGCGGACATCCTCAACGCTACGGCGCAGACTTGGTGGGCATTGGCGTTCACTATCGTCTGCACGACGCTGGTCGCCCATGCCGGTTTCTATTTCCTGATCCAGCGCTATCCCATGTCGCTGCTGGCACCTTATCTGCTGATCTCGCCGTTTTTTGCGGCGCTCGCCGGCGTCTGGTGGTTTGGCGACGTGATTACTTGGCGGATAGCAGTTGGCGGCGTCATGACACTGGCCGGCGTCGGTATAATTTCCTGGCGCGAAGGCAAGCGGAGGCTCGTGACATGACGGCACTATCGCGCCGCCGCTCACCACACGTCGACCGCTTCGTGGCATCGCCGAACTTCGAGCCACGGGCGAGCGGGCGCGTCGCCGATATGCTGTTGCTGCATTACACCGGTATGTCGGGCTCAGCCAAGGCACTGGACTGGCTGTGCCGGCCAGAAGCCAAGGTGTCCAGCCACTACCTGGTCGACGAACACGGCATGATCGCGCAAATGGTCGAGGAGGATCAACGCGCCTGGCACGCGGGCAATTCGTCCTGGCACGGCGAGACCGATACAAACTCGCGTTCCATCGGCATCGAGATCCACAATGCCGGCTATGACCGTGGTTACCCCGACTTTCCGGAAGCGCAGATGCGGGCGGTGGAAGCGCTATGCGTCGACATTGTGCAGCGGCATCACATAGTTCCCGCCCTGGTGCTTGGCCATTCGGACGTGGCGCCCGGCCGCAAGATTGATCCCGGCCACAAGTTTGATTGGCAGCGGCTGGCGCGGCGCGGGGTAGGGTTATGGGCCGAACCGGAACCGATTGATGACGGTCCAGTGATCGCATCGGGTGACAGTGGCGAGCGCATCTCACACATGCAGCGGCACTTGCAAGATTTTGGCTACGGCCTTGTGGTCAACGGCCAGTTCGATCGCCGTACCGAAACGGTGGTCAGCGCCTTCCAGCGGCACTGGCGGCCGGCGCGTTTCGACGGCGTCTGGGACTGTTCGACACAGGTCACCCTGCAAAGGCTGGCAGCACAGCTGGTTTGATGGCCGCAACCCAGCGAATCAGCCAGTGTCCGCCCAATGCGCAAGGCGGACACGAGGATCGACGAGATGGCGATGCGGATCGAATTCGTCGCATGGCACTCGACGCGGCCCCTGTCGGATGCGGAAGTCAGTGGACGGCTGGCGACCGTTGAAGGCTTTTACCCCCACGACGGCTATGATTTCCACGTGCTGGCCGGCCATGCCGGGCACACGGGCCTGGCCTTATGGTTCCCCAAGATCAAGGGCCTGTCGCAGATCGCTGGGCCAACGGCAGGGGCGCTGGCACTTGCCTCGCATCCGCCATTTGGCATCTCAGAACACGTGCCGGTGGTCGGCAAATGCGGCCCGGCCGATGTGCTGTCGCTGCACGAGAAGGTGCGGCGCAATCCGGAACTAGTGCGCGATCTGGCGACGCCACTGACGCTGGCGCATCTCGCCGCTGATGGTGGCCTGCACATCCACAATGACGTGCGCGGTTTTGCCGAACTCTACCGGCACCGCCACCCCGACGGCATCCAGGTCTGGTCGAACCGCTTGGCGATGCCCTTGCTGTTCGCCGGCAGCGCGCCGGTCGAGTCGGTGGAAGCGGCGCAATTGCGCGCTGTCTACAGCTACTACCCGTTCGAGCACACGCCGTTCGCCAATGTCGAGCGCGTGCTTGGTGGCGGTAGCGTGTTTGCTGGCGATTGGCCGGGCGCGCCCGTCGTCAACCGCCTCAACTTGCTGGTTGAGATGCTCGGCGATGCCTATTCCCGCCAGGGCGAGCCGGTCGACTATGATGCCTGCCGGGCAGCCGTCACGCGGATGGTCGGCGAAGTCAACCTGTTCTGGACCGGCAAGCTGCGCTGCGGCCTGACGGGCGGGCGCGACTCGCGCTCGGTGCTGGCGTTCCTGTTGGCCGGCGGCATGGCCGAGCGGGTGGAACTGTCGACCATCAAGATCCTCAAGCAGGATTATGAGGTCGCCGAACAGCTGGTCGCGGCCTGCCATGCGCGCGGCTTTAAGGTCGACTGGAAGTTGGTTGAACGCCGGAAGAGCAACTATTCTGCCAGAAACAACGAAGCGGCATGGGCGGCCTTTCCGGCGGCCAAATCGCACCAACGCGGGGCTTTGGCCAGTGTTGCGCGCTGGTGGCAGCGGCAGCCGCGCTCGTCGGGCGCAACCGATTATGTCTATCACGCCAACCCGCTGCTCGATCGCATGACCTTTCAGTTTCACCGCATGGACGGCCAAACCATGCCGGCTGGCTACTACCAGTCGCCAGTGCGCGACAGCCCGCATGACGATATGCCCTTGCTGTTCGGCGGGCAGTCGGGCGAAGTGCTGCGCGCTTCGCAATACACCGAAGAGCATCTGGCTGGCGGCCCCGACGATCGCGCCTGGAAACTGGCGCGCGCCCGTTACCGGTTGGGCAAAGCCAAGCGGCCGCCGATGGACCCGAAGCGGCCTTATCCGCGCGCCGTGCACGATCTCGCCAACGCCACCTGGGAGCGCTATCTGACCGAGGCCAAGGCTGGCGGCATTGGTGGCTTCCTGGTGTTCGACTATCTGAATGTCGCCGCCCAGCAATCGCGGCGCGTCGACGTGCCCAAGCAATTGCGGCTGGTGTGTCCGCTGTCGCACCCGCTGCTGCTGCGCGAGAGCTACAAGCTCAGTGAGCGCGAGCGCATTGCCAGCGCCATGCCGATGGGTCTGATCGGCTCGCTGGCGCCGTTCCTGATGCGCATTCCGTTCTCGCACCAGATCCCGATCGAAACGACGGAAGTGCGCCTCGACATGACCGGCAAGCCGCAGTTCTGGGATGCCGACGCGGTGCCCGGCTTCCTCGCTATCCTTGACGATACACAAGCCTGGGGCGACGCGTTCCACGTGCCTTCCATTCGTCAGGAGTTCGGCGGCGAGGTGGCGCCCGAACTCAACGCCTATCAGCGCGACACGATCGGCGGGCTGATGTGCTGGCGCACGGCGCAACGCAGCTATTGCGCTGTGCTGGCCGCCTACATTGCCCGCCAGGTGCAGGTCCGCTCTGATATCTACCGCGCCGCTTGACACATCCCCCGTGCCGAAGGCTTAGTCCGCTCGCCAGTCGGCCGGGCGGCCGCTGCCGGATGCAAATCCGGTGGAGGAAAGTCCGGGCTCCATCACGATACGGTGCCGGATAACGTCCGG
>JANNSA010000118.1:0-8003 GCA_031402115.1 Hyphomicrobiaceae bacterium
CCCACTTGGCGAGTGTGCCCCCCGCCCCGAACTCGACGTCGTCGGGATGCGCGCCGATGGCGAGCGCCGATGAAGGTGTCGCGCCGCCATGCCGCCATGCGGTGGCGCGCCGTATTGGAAGGCGCGGTACAGGCCACCGAAGCGCTCCTCTACGGTCTGCTTGCTGAGGCCGGCGATCTCGAACGCCTTGACCATGGTCTCGGGCTTGTGGTTGCGGATGCCTCCCGACGCGATCTCATAGCCGTTGCAGACGATGTCGTACTGGAACGCCTTGATGCGCGTGTAGTCCTCGGGCGATTTGGCCGCCTCCAGCGCCGCCAGCTCGCCTTGCGGCATGGAAAACGGGTTGTGCGAAAAGTCGATTTTCTTGTCTTCCTCGTTCCAGTCATAGAACGGGAAGTCGACGATCCAGGCCAACTCGAAACGGTTCTCGGCGATCAGGTTCAGCTCGCGGCCGATCTGGTCACGCGCCAGCCCGGCGAACCTGGCGAACTTGGCCGGGTCGCCCGCCGCGAAGAAGCAGGCGTCGCCGGTGCGCAGGTGCATTTGCTTGGCGATCGCGCCGGTCCGCTCCGGTCCGATGTTCTTGGCAATCGGCCCGGCGCCCGCCTCCTCGCCGTCCCGCCAGAACACATAACCCAGTCCCGGCTGGCCTTCCTTCTGCGCCCAGCCGTTCATGCGGTCGCAGAACGCCCGGGAGCCGCCATTCGGCGCCGGGATCGCCCAGACCTGGACCTTGGGATCCTTCTCGATCATGCCGGCGAACACCTTGAAGCCGGAGCCGCGGAAATGCTCCGTCACCTCCTGCATGACAATCGGGTTGCGCAAGTCCGGCTTGTCGGAGCCGTATTTGCGGATTGCCTCGTCATACGGAATGCGCGGCCATTGCTTGGTGACGGGCTTGTCGCCCGCGAACTCCTCGAAGACGCCGCGGATGATCGGTTCCATGGTGGCGAACACGTCATCCTGCGTCACAAAACTCATTTCCACGTCGAGCTGGTAGAACTCGCCGGGCAGCCGGTCGGCGCGCGGATCCTCGTCGCGGAAGCACGGTGCGATCTGGAAATAGCGGTCAAAGCCCGACATCATCAGCAATTGCTTGTACTGCTGCGGCGCCTGCGGCAGCGCGTAGAACTTGCCTTGATGCACGCGCGAGGGCACCAGGAAGTCGCGCGCGCCCTCAGGGGACGAGGCGGTCAGGATCGGCGTCGCGAACTCGTGGAAGCCGGCATCGTGCATGCGCTGGCGCATCGACTTGACCACCGCCAACCGCGTCATGATGGTCTGGTGCAGCGTCTCGCGGCGCAGGTCCAGGAAGCGATATTGCAACCGCATGTCCTCCGGATAATCCGGCTCGCCAAACACCGGCACCGGCAGCTCCTTGGCCTGCGACAATACTTCAATCTCGCTGGCAAACAGCTCGATCGCGCCGGTCGGCAGGTCCTTGTTGACGGTGCCGTCGGGCCGCGCCCGCACCTCGCCATCAATCCGGATCACCCATTCCGACCGCACCAGTTCGGCCGCCTTGAAGGCGCTCGAATCCGGGTCCGCTACCACTTGCGTCATGCCGTAATGATCACGCAGATCAATGAACAGCAGCCCGCCATGATCGCGCACCCGGTGGACCCAGCCGGCAATCCGCACGTTGGCGCCAACATCGCTGCCCCGCAGCGCCCCACAGGTGTGGCTGCGATAGCGATGCAGGGCGGTCTGGTGCGTGGCAGTCATGATGGCAGCATCCGTCAGTTGCGCGCTGTAATTTGCGCCGGAATGGCGCACGCAGGGCGGAAGCTGTCAAGCGAAGGGGACATGATGTTCAGCTTCGGCGCTGCTGCGGCCGATCGCGTTTGCTGAACGGCCCGCCGCCGAAGCTGGACTTCGTGTCCCCGCCCCTGGGCACGGCCGGTGGCGCAGTAGGCCAGGTTGAGAGCTCGAAGCCCGCTTGGGGCGGGCAGCGATCGCGGCAAGATGCTGGTGTAAAGCGGGAGTGTAACGGCGGCGGCAAGATCATGGCCCCTGCTATCGCTGCCGCAGTCCGACGGTTTCGTTGTCGGCGTCGAAGTGGATGGCGAAGTGCTCGAACAGGGCGTAGCCTAGGATCAGGCTGAGCGGCGCGCGGCCACCCGCCATGTTCTGCTGTTGAAAATAGAACGGCGGCAGGCGCGTCGGCCAGCGCAAGCCAGCCTCGGGCTCGCCGAACTCGAACACGTAGGCACCGGCGTTGCGGATGGTCGCGAACAGCCTGCTGTCGGCGGTTTCAACGAGAACGGATTGGGCGCCGGAATCGAAGCCGATGACGCCGCAATGGCGGGTGCCGGCGCTGCCGGTCAGCACGCAACCGGCGATGCCGGCGCGCAACGGGCCGTTCCAGTTGCGGGCGCTGTCGTCGAGCGCAAAGATCTGGAAGCCCGACCGTTCCGCGCGACCGGGGTTCAGAATCAACCGCCCCGGTTCGTTGCTGCCGGGCAACGGCAATTCCACGATCCAGTTGCTGGCGATCGTCGCCAGCGGGTTGGGCAACGAATTGGCGCCAGCGCTGACGCCGAAACTGATGCCGAGAATGGCTTGGAAGCCCTGGCTGGCACGGCCTTCGCTGGCGATCCGGTAGTCGGCGAAGCTGGACTGGGCGGCTGCACATTTGGGCACCTGCGGCACGCAGCTGGCCGAGGTGACCAGGCCAAACTTGATCGGCCGACGGCTCCGGGCATCGCCGAGGGTCAGCACGGCGCGCGCCTGCTGACCGGCCAGGACATCACCAGCGCCAAATGCCGAGCTTACCTCGCCCGAGCCCGGCAGGTCATCGGGTTCGCTCAGTCCATTCGCCAGCACCATGAGACCGGCGGAACCCGTGTCGAGCATCGCCTTGAGCGGCGCTTCGCCGCCAATACTCAACCAAACCCAATAGCGGCTGCCCTTGGCGTTGTTACCTGACACAGCGGATTGCTGGATGGGAACTTCAACCCTGGCGGCCGCCCAGCTCGCGGTTGCCAGTGCCGCCACGACGCTGAACTGGACGATCAGGTGGGTGAGCGAAGTGGGGGACAAGTTCCGGTAGCGCACGTCACCCTCCGACGATCCGACCGAGGCAGCTGAGTGCGCGACAGCATACGCAGTCTGACTTGGTGTTCAAGGCAAGGCAGCAACAAAGCGCACAGTCAGTTAAGGGGCAAGGTGCGGATCGGGTCTGGCTAACGCCTCTCGGCAAGTTTGCGAATTGTGAAACGATTGATGCCATCGCAGACGCGCGCGTCGATCAGCTGGCAGTCACCGGTTTCCGCAATGGCTGCCATGTCGTCAGCGGCGCGCGGGTCGTCGGCGAGCACCAGCAGCAGTGCGCCAGCGGGCATTGCCGCCAATCGCTTGCGCGTCAACAAGAACGGGATTGGGCAGGCGAGGCCGCGCGCGTCGAGCGTGTCGTCGGGCACGGCCTCGATCGGAATTGGCACTGTCAGCGGCCAACGCGGAAGGATTCTACCTCAGCTTCCTCATCGTCGACGGCGCCCTTGCGTAGTTCCACTTCGGCGCCCCGCATCAGCTTTGACTTGCTGACGACGGGCTCAATCGCCTCCCACACAGCCATAGCGTCGGGGCCGACGAGATAGAAATAGCCCTCAGAATCGTCCATCGACATTTCGTGGCCGTCATACTCGCCGACGCCCTGTTCCTCGACCGCCTCGGTGATCCTTTCCTCAAGTTCGTAGAGCGGGTCCTTGTCATCGGAACCGTATTTGAACTTTACCGCCACGGACTGCATCGCCATGCGCGTCACCCCTGCTGAAAACGATGCGCCCGTCTCTACAGCCGCCAGCAAGGAAGTAAAGAGGCGAGAGTTGGAGAAAAGTGCTCAGACCGCTTTGTCGCGTCAGGGTTGCCAGCCGAGGCCCGGCAGTGGGATAGCTGATCGCCAATAGCCCCCTCCTGCGAGGATCCCCGCCATGTCGAACTCAGAATTTCTGACGCACTTCGCCTCCGATAACAACGCCGGTATCTGCCCGGAGGCCATGGCAGCGCTGCTGGCGGCGGACGCTTCCGGGCATCAACCCGGCTACGGCGATGATCGCTGGACCAAAGCGGCGTGTGATCGCATTCGCGAGCTGTTCCAGACCGATTGCGAGGTGTTCTTCGTTTTCAACGGCACCGCCGCCAACTCGCTGGCGCTGGCGGCGCTGTGCCAGTCCTATCATGCTGTGATCTGCCACGAGGTGGCGCATGTCGAGGCCGATGAGTGCGGCGCGCCAGAGTTCTTTTCCAACGGCTCCAAGCTGCTGACGATGCCCGGTGGCAACGCCAAGCTGACGCCCGACGCCATCGATATTGCCGCCACTAAACGCACCGACCTGCACTTCCCCAAGGCTAAGGCCGTGTCGCTGTCGCAATCGACGGAATGCGGCACGCTGTACTCGGTGACGGAGTTGCGGGCGCTCGGCGCCATGGCCAAGCGGCACGGCCTGCTGGTGCATATGGACGGCGCCCGTTTTGCCAACGCCGTGGCGGCGCTCGACGTGCACCCGAGCGAGATCACCTGGCGCGCCGGCGTCGATGTGCTGTGTTTTGGTGGCACCAAGAACGGCCTGCCGGTTGGCGAGGCGGTGGTGTTCTTCAAGCGCGAGCTGGCCGAGGATTTCTCCTGGCGCGTCAAGCAGGCGGGGCAACTGGCTTCCAAGATGCGCTATGTCTCGGCGCCCTGGCTCGGCATGCTGGAAAACGATGTCTGGCTGAAGCACGCCCGCCACGCCAACGCCATGTCAGCCCGCCTGGCCGAGCGCATCGCCAAGGTCAAGGGCGCCAGGCTGATGTTCCCGGTAGAAGCCAACCACGTGTTCGTCGAGCTGCCGGTTAAGGCGCAAGCCGCGCTGCGCGAAATCGGCTGGCGCTTCTATACCTTCATCGGCGAGGGCGGCTGCCGGCTGATGTGTGCCTGGGATACGACGCCCGAGACGGTAGACCGTTTCGCCGCCGACATCGCGAAGGTTATGAAGAGGTAAAGCGTAACAAGTTCGATAGCGCATCCTGGCGGCGCGAACCGGGGGCGGCGCGAACCGGGGTCAGACACTGACGCGCTTGCGGACGTCAACCAAGTAGCAAGCGCCAGCCAGCGCGTCAGTGCCTGACCCCATCTGCCGAGCGCTCACTGCGGCGGTAGCGGATCGACCAGGGTCTTCAGCGCCACGGCGCCAGTCCAGGCGTCCTTGAACTGGCCGGCCTGGCACTGAACTTCCACTGCCTTGATCATGGCGCCGATCTTGTCGACGGCCACGGCCTCGACCTTGTTCTCGGTGATGCGCTCCTCGGCGCGCGCCTGCACGGTGTCGAGCATTTCCAGGCAGCCAGAGGGCGACGCTGGCTCAGCCTTCAGCATCAGCATGAGCTTTGCCTCGACGTCATCGGCCGCGAATGCGCCGCCTACGCCAAGCCATAGCGCCGTCAACGCCACCGCGCCCGCGTGTAGAACCGTGTACCGCATGCCACTCTCCCAGCCAGCCCAAGGCTTACGAATAGACCTCCCGGCTGTCATCCACAATGCTGAGCTTTGCGCATGGTGCGAGTATGTTCAAGCGGCGTTGCTTGTGCGGCAGGTGCCCAACCTGCCACGGGTCTGGTTCATTGAAAACAGCATGCCCGGCACGTGGAACCTCGGGACCACTCAAGGAGTTGTTGCTGGCATCTGGTGCTTGGCATCAGTGTCTGCGGAGGTTGGCCATGAAGTATATTGCGCTGTGGTTTCTTGGCGTGCCGGTGCTCGGTATTATCGCATTGAAGCTGGCTGGAATGATCTGACCCCTAAATCGGGCTGCCGCTTCGGCTACCGAGCCATTCGAGCCGGTGGCCAAGAAGGGGCAGCGGCTGGTGCAGGGGGCGCCCCCAGCGACGATTGGGTGGGGTCTGGCCGAATTCCCATCCGCAAGCTCGCCGCCTCTGTCAACGCCGCCTCTGGCCCTACCCGTCACCCCTGCCTATAGTCGCGCCATGAGCACCGATGACAGCACGCCCCCAGCACCCGAGCCTGCCCCCGCACCGCGCGCCAAGCGCGTGATCGCCAATTTCGCGTCGAGCGAGGCGGAGCCGGTCGGGCAGGGCTCCCGCGTGTTCCTGATCGATGGGTCGGGGTACATATTCCGGGCGTTTCATGCGTTGCCGCCTTTGTCGCGACCATCGGATGGCTTGCCAGTTGGCGCCGTGCACGGCTTCTGCGCGATGCTGTGGAAACTGCTGCAGGACAGCCGCGAGGCCGACAAGCCGACGCATCTGGCGGTGATCTTCGATGCCGGCGCCATCACCTTCCGCAACGCCATTTATCCGGAATACAAGGCGCACCGGCCAGACCTGCCGGAGGAGCTGATCCCGCAGTTCCCGCTGATCCGCGACGCGGTGAAATCGTTCAACGTCGCTTGCATCGAACAGGACGGCTTTGAAGCCGACGATCTGATTGCCACCTACGCGCGCCAAGCCGCCGCCGCTGGCTCTGAGGTGGTGGTGGTGTCGTCGGACAAGGACCTCATGCAGCTGGTCGAGCCGGGCATTGGCATGCTCGACACCATGAAGAACAAGCGCATCGGCCGCGACGAGGTGTTCGAAAAGTTCGGCGTCTGGCCGGACAAGGTGGTCGACGTGCAGTCGCTGGCTGGCGACTCGGTCGACAACGTGCCGGGTGTGCCGGGCATCGGCATCAAGACGGCGGCCGAATTGATCACCACCTATGGCGATCTCGACACGCTGTTGGCGCGGGCCGGCGAAATCAAGCAGCCCAAGCGCCGCGAGAAGCTGCTCGAGTTCGCCGATCAGGCACGCGTGTCACGCGAGCTGGTGCGGCTGAAGGACGATGTGCCGCTGGAGATCACGCTCGACTGTTGTGCCGTCGCCGATCCCAAGCCCGAGACGCTGCTCGGCTTCCTGCAATTGATGGAATTCAACTCGCTGACCAAGCGGGTGGCAGAGAAGCTGGGCGCGCAAGCGCCGCTGCCCTTGGCGCAATCAGTTGGGTCCAGCTTGAAGGCTAAGGCGGCGGGTGGAGGTGATGCAGCAGCTGCTAATCCCGCCGCCGCTGGCACGCCGGCCGCTGCTGCGGCGCAGAACGCCAATCGGGTGCGCAGCATCCCGCTCGACCGCTCGGCCTATGAATGCGTGACGACGGTTGAGCACTTAACCGCGTGGGTCGCGGCGTGCGGCGCTACTGCTGCGATCGCCTTCGATATCGAGACCGACAGCCTCGACGCCATGCGCGCCAATCTGGTCGGCGTATCGCTGGCAACGGCGCCCGGCCGCGCGGCTTACGTGCCGCTCGGTCACAAGGCGGGCGATGGCTTCGACTTCGGCGGCGTCCAGGGCCAGATCACGCAAGTGCCGATGGTCGAAGCACTGGCGTTGCTGAAGCCGTTGCTGGAGGACGCGGGCGTCCTCAAGATCGGCCAGAACATCAAGTTCGACAATCTGGTGATGCGCCGCTACGGCGTCAGCGTCGCGCCGATCGACGACACTATGCTGCTGTCCTATGTGTTGGATTGCGGCCGCGGCGGCAACGGCATGGACGAGCTGTCCGAGCGGCATCTCGGCCACCGGCCAATTCCTTTCAAGGACGTGATCGCCAAGGTTGAGGGCGGCGCCAAGAAGTCCGACAAGACATTCGCGCAGGTGCCATTGAAGGACGCCACCGATTACGCCGCCGAGGACGCGGATGTGACGTTGCGGCTTTGGCAGGTGCTCAAACCCCGGTTGCCGGCCGAGCGCATGACGACGGTGTATGAAACCTTGGAACGGCCGTTGGTGCCGATTCTGATCGCCATGGAACGCGAAGGTATCAAAGTCGATCGCGGCATACTCGGGCGGCTGTCGGCTGAATTCGCACAAAAGATAGCGCAACTGGAAAACGAAGTGCAGGGCCTGGTCGGCACTCCCTTCAATCTCGCGAGCCCCAAGCAATTGGGCGAGCTGCTATTCGACAAGCTGCAATTGCCGGGTGGTAAAAAGACCAAGACCGGCCAGTGGGAAACCCGCGCTGGGCTGCT
>JANNSA010000119.1:0-11364 GCA_031402115.1 Hyphomicrobiaceae bacterium
GCATTTAACTGGGCGACGTTCACCGGTGCGGAAGTCGTTGCACCAGCGGTTCCGGCGGCGGGTGCCACAGCGGTGCCGCCGCTTGGCAGCCTGCTTGAGCAGGTCAAGAGCACCATGCTGGTGACGCTGTGGGCCTTCATCGGTATTGAGGGCGCCAGCGTGGTTTCGGGCCGCGCCAGCAAACGCACGGATGTGGGGGTCGCGACCGTCTCGGGACTGCTGATCTGCCTGGCGCTGTACATGAGCGTGTCGCTTCTGGCCTTGGGCGTGATGAGCCAGCCGGAGCTTGCCGTCCTGAAAAACCCGTCGATGGCTGGCGTCCTTGAGCGGGTGGCAGGACCTTGGGGCGCTGGACTGATCAATGTCGGGCTGGTGATCTCCGTGCTCGGCGCCTTCCTCTCCTGGACGCTGCTGGCTGCCGAAGTGCCTTACACTGCCGCAAAGGGCGGCACGATGCCCGGCGCGCTGGCCACCGAAAACAGCAACGGCGCGCCGGTCGTTTCGCTTTGGGTGACAAATGGTTTTGTCCAAGTGGTTCTGATCGGCACCTATTTCTACTCAGCGACCTATGTCGGCCTGTTCACCATCGCATCGGCCGCCATCCTGGTGCCCTACGTGCTGTCAGGTGCCTATGCGCTCAAGCTCGCCTTGACGCGCGAGAGTTACGCCGCCAGCGAGACCACCACCCGGGACGTCGCTATCGGCCTGCTGGCAACGGCTTATGGGCTCTGGCTCGTCTATGCCGCCGGCCCGAAATATCTCTTCCTGTGCGCCATGCTCTACGCGATCGGCATCGCTGTCTATCTGTGGACACGGACCGAAAGCGGCGAGCCAATGTTCAAGGGCTTCGAAGCCCCGATGGCAATCGCCCTGGGCCTCGCGGGCGCCTTTGCCGGCTACCTGCTGTGGACCGGCGGGCTGACGATTTAGCGTGCGATCCCTTGTAGGGGCGATCGGCGATCGCCCTTCTTCGTCCAGCCAGCGCAGTGCTTGCGGAGCGAAGAAAGACGGGCGATCGCTGATCGCGCCTACGGCTGCTCACTCATCCGACGAGGCCTTCCATGACCAAGCTCGGCGCATTTTCTGAAGTCGGCCAGCTCCGAGAGGTACTGGTCCACAGGCCCGATCTCAGCCTCAGGCGGCTGACCCCCGACAACTGCAAGGCATTGCTGTTCGATGATGTGTTGTGGGTGAAGCGGGCCGGCGAAGAGCATGACCAATTCACAGTGGCACTGCGTGAGCGCGGTGTCATGGTCAATGATTTCGGTACGATGCTGGCGGAAGTCTTGAGCGACCGCAATGCTAGGCATTGGCTGCTCGATCGCCGGCTGTCAGCGGCGGCGATCGGCGAAGACATGATGACGGAGATGCGACACTGGCTGAACGAGATGCCAGCCGTTGAGCTTGGCCGGTTCTTGATCGGCGGCATCGCCCGGGCGGAACTGCCGTTTACGCCCTCGGGCCTCTCCGGGTTGACCATCGCGCCGCATGATTTCGTATTGCCGCCTTTGCCCAATCAGCTGTTCACGCGCGATAGCTCGTGCTGGATTTACGGCGGCGTCACTATCAACCCGATGTATTGGCCGGCCCGGCGTCCCGAGGCCGTCAATCTGGCAGCCGTCTACAAGTTTCATCCGCGCTTTGTCGATGCCGATGTGGTGACATGGTGGGACAGTACCGACCAACCACCGGGCATCGCGACACTGGAAGGCGGTGATGTCATGCCGCTCGCCAACGGCGTTGTGCTGATAGGCATGGGCGAACGCACGACGCCGCAAGCGGTCGCCATGCTGGCCTCGCGCCTGTTCGCCCAAGGTGCCGCGACCCATATTGTTGCCGCCCTCATGCCGCGCGATCGCGCCGCCATGCATCTCGATACGGTGTTCACGTTCTGTGATCGAGACCTGTTGACCATCTATCCGCCGGTTGTCGACCGCTTACAGAGTTTTTCGCTGCGCCCTGGCAAGGGACCGGGTGGCGTCGAAATCAGGGCGGAAGAAACGCGGTTCGTGCACGTCGTCGAACAGGCGCTTGGTCTAGCTCAGCTGCGGATCGTGGCCACGGGCGGCGACAGTTATGAAGCCGAGCGCGAACAATGGGATGACGGCAACAATGTGCTCGCCATCGCGCCCGGCGTCGTCATAGGCTACGACCGCAATACGTATACGAACGATATGCTTCGGAGAGCCGGCGTTGAGGTCATTGCGATCCCAGGTTCCGAGCTCGGTCGCGGCCGAGGTGGCAGCCACTGCATGTCCTGCCCGATCCGTCGCGACGCCATTTGAGCCAAAGGAAGCCGACCATGCCCATGACAATGCGCGGGCGCAGCCTGCTGACGCTCGACGACATCACGGCGGATGAAATCGACTATCTGCTGAGGCTCGCGGTGGAGCTGAAAGCAGCAAAAAGAGCGGGTACCGAGCAACAGCGTCTGTTGCGGCGCAACATCGCGCTTATCTTTGAGAAGGACTCGACCCGCACCAGGATCGGCTTCGAAGTCGCCGCTTACGATCAAGGCGCTAATGTCACGTATTTCGGACCGGCGGGAAGCCATATTGGCCACAAGGAAAGCATGAAGGACACCGCGCGAGTGCTGGGCCGTGTCTACGACGCCATCGAGTATCGCGGCTACGGTCAGACGACAGTCGAAATACTCGCCAAGAACGCCGGCGTGCCGGTTTACAATGGCTTGACCGACGAGGCGCATCCCACGCAAGTGCTTGCCGATTTCATGACGATGCGTGAACACACGAACAAGCCTTTCTCTGAACTGACGCTGGCCTTCGTCGGCGACGGCCGGGACAATGTTGCAAGTTCACTGGCCATCGGCGCCGCCAAGACCGGCATGACTATGCGCATCGCTTCACCACGCGAACTGTGGCCGGATGAAGCGTTCCTCGGCCATATCCAGTTACTCAACAAGGCGAGCGGTGGCCGTCTCACGGTCACGGACCAGACCGGCGAGGCGGTCAAGGATGCCGATTTCATCTACACCGATGTTTGGCTGTCGATGGGCCAGGACGAAGCCGGCTGGGCGCATCGCATCGAGATGCTGACGCCCTTTCGCGTCACCAGCGAGGTGATGGCGGCAAGTGGCAAACCCTTTGTCAAGTTCATGCATTGCCTGCCGGCCTTCCATAATGCCGAGACAGAAGTTGGCGCCGACATCGCCGAGCGATTTGGCATCCCATGCATGGAAGTGACCGAGGATGTCTTTGAATCATCAGCCTCCATCGTATTCGACCAGGCGGAAAACCGCATGCACACGATCAAGGCGATCCTTATCGCCACGCTGGGAGCTTGAGGCCAATGCGCATCGTTGTGGCCCTGGGCGGTAACGCGCTGTTGAAGCGCGGCGAGCCAATGACCGCTGAGAACCAGCGCGCCAATGTGCATGGCGCCGCCAAGTCGTTGGCGGCATTGATCGGTGCGGGCCACCAGATCATCATTACGCACGGCAATGGCCCGCAAGTCGGCCTGCTGGCGCTGCAGTCAGCAGCCGGCCCCAAGGATGGCAATTATCCGCTCGATATTCTCGGTGCCGAAAGCGAAGGCATGATCGGCTATCTGATTGAACAGGAACTGAGCAGTCTGTTACCCCCCGGCGCGCTGATCGCCACGCTGCTGACACAAGTGCGGGTGGACGCTGCCGACCCTGCCTTTGAAAAACCATCCAAGCCGATTGGCCCTGTCTATGATCAGGCAACAGCGCACCGACTGGCCGCTGAGCGCGGCTGGCGGATCGCCCCGGACGGTGACCATTGGCGCCGCGTCGTCGCTTCGCCAGAACCGCAGCAAATCATGCAAATGCCGGTAATTAGGATGCTGGTCGAGCGCGGCGTTGTTGTGATTTGCGCCGGTGGCGGCGGCATCCCAGTAGCCGCGCGCGCCGATGGCAAATTAGCCGGCGTCGAAGCTGTGATCGATAAGGACCGCGCCAGTGCATTGCTCGCGGCGAAGCTCAGGGCCGATATGCTGTTGCTGCTGACCGACGTCGATGCCGTTTATGCCGATTTCGGCAAGCCTAGTGCCCGCCGCATCGCTACAGCCGGCGCCGCAGGGCTTGGTTCAAACCAGTTCGCTGCCGGTTCTATGGGACCAAAAGTCGAGGCAGCGACGCGGTTTGTGTCAACGACCGGCAGCAAAGCGGCGATTGGGCGGCTCGAGGACGCCCTGTCGATCCTCAGCGGCGCGACCGGAACCATGTTTGAAGCTGGTGATGGCGCATTCCAATTGCGTGCGTGATGGTACCGACTGGATTCCCGCAGCGCCGTCACTGGGACTGAACTGCGACAATGCCTGGACCTCCGGCTGCATAGCCCTCTTGCAGTCGGTCAAACATGAGCAGCACCCGTCACACCGGGCATCGGCATGTACCACATCCACTTGAGTCATGACGGGCGCATGGATGCGATGGGTTCCCCTACCCGAACACCACGCGCGGGAAGTAGTACGATACCACCGAGTTGGGGCGATCGACGATTTCGCTGATGCGCACGTCGCCGC
Source organism: Hyphomicrobiaceae bacterium (assembly GCA_031402115.1). Classification (GTDB taxonomy): domain Bacteria; phylum Pseudomonadota; class Alphaproteobacteria; order Rhizobiales; family Hyphomicrobiaceae; genus JANNSA01. The sequence continues at coordinate 4,507 of JANNSA010000119.1, forward strand.
AGACGCAGCACAGCATGTAGGCCTGAACGGGGCCTATGTGTTGTTCGCAGGAAATCAAGTCGACCATGTCAGCAACCGCCTGCCGGTCAGCAACGAACAGGTGCGGGCCGATGCCGGTGGTGACTTCGTAGCCGCCCCAGTCGAGCTGGCGGGCGAAGGGGCCATCCGTGGTGAAGCGGGGAGCCTTGAGGTTGACGCCTTTGACCAGGGTCAAACTGCGCGATCGGCGAGCACGGGCTCTCAAGCGCTGTACTACAGACTTCTCCATCGCCTTGCGCCGCATGCGGATCGCCTACGCTGAACAGGCCGCCAGCGACATCTACCGGCAGATACAGCACGGTAACAGCCGCCAGATCGCGGATGTCGAGATTGCCGCCGGTGGCACGCGGCGGGATGATGTCGTGCTGGCCTGGCGCTGCGGGGCTGAGCTCAATGGTGCCAAAGTGGGGCCTCAACGGCACTTTGCCACCGGGGCTATAGGCGGCGAGCGCTAGGCTGTTGGCGTCGTAGGACCGGAGCACCAGTGCTGGCTCCTTGAACTGATCGGCAAGCAGGCCAAAGCCTGGAAAAACCGCCGTCCAACCCCAACCCGGAGCCGTTACATCCAAGAGCGTCACTTTGACCGTGTCGCCTGGCGCGGCGCCATCGATGTGCACGGGTCCGCAAACCGGGTTGCTCTTGCTCAGATCGAGCGTGGCGAGATCGGCAACCACGATCGACGGCGTCACTTGGCTCGAGGAGGCGTCCAGCGGATGGAATTCCACGGTTTCGCCCGGTGCGATGCGCAACACTGGCGCGAGACTATTGTTCCAGCCATAGTGGCCCTGGTGGCGATGCAATGTATGACGCAACGGTATGATACTTCCGGGCTATCAAAAGAGGACTGATCGGAAGGTTCCAAACCCATCCAAGCGGTTGGCGGCTGGTCAATGCAAGCCCATGACTGCCCCCCGTGATTGCTGCGCTGCGGCGTTACAATCGCGTCCATTGCTATCGGTGCCGGGCGGCTGTCAAGTTTCCGCAATCACGTCGTACATTGGGTTGCAGCGTTACGCGGTATTCGTCACTTTTGCCCCGGCCAAACCTACTGCGTGGCAAACCTAGTGTTGCGCATAAGTGCCTGACACCCCGGTACCTCACGAACAGGGAGCACGGCCCATCGCAAAAGTCATTCCACCAGACCTCGCAGCCTTAGAGTCTTTCAGGTTTAGATGGAAGCGTAGCCAGCGTTTCTGAGGTAGTTGGCGCATTCGTGCTTTGAGACGCCTTGGACGAGCGTTGCAATGCGGCTGTGGATCGCGCCGATGGTGCGCTCCTAGGCCACCCGCATCCAGTGTTTTACTTTCGCGAAGACCTGTTCGATAGGATTGAGGTCGGGTGAATAGGCCAGTAAGAACGCCGGTCTCGCGCCGGCAGCGAGGGCCGCCGCGCGGACAGCTTTGCTGCGATGACTGCCGAGATTGTCGAGGACGACGATATCACCGGGCTTTAGTGTCGGTGCCAGGACCTGTTCGACGTAGGCGTGGAAGAGCGCGCCGTTGATCGGGCCGTCGAACACGCAAGGGGCGGTGAGCCTATCGACCCGGAGGGTGGCCAGAAAGGTCAGTGTCGGCCAGCGGCCATCCGGCGCGAAGCCGAGCAGACGCTCACCCTTTGGCCCCCAGCCGCGGATCGGCGCCATGTTGGTTTTTACCCAGGTCTCGTCGAGGAACACCAGACGTGCCGGATCGAGATGGCGGCTCGCCCGTTGCCAGCGTTCGCGCCGCCGCACGACGTCGGGGCGCTGTTGCTCAGTCGCAAACATCGTTTTTCTTAAACGACCGGCCCTCGCGGCGCAGGAAGCGCCAAACCGTATCGTGCGACACCGCGACGCCCGGTTCCGCCAGGACATCCTTCAGGCGGTGCAGCGTGAGATGCGGCACTGCCGCGATTTGTTCGAGCACGAAAGCGCGATGCGGATCGAGGCTGCATTTCCGATAGCCGCCGAACTTGGCGGGCGCGGGGCTGCCCGTTTCGCGCGCCCGCCTGGCCCATTTCACGACCGTCGACGGCGCGATGTCAAAACGCCCGGCAATTGACCGGCAACTCTCACCATCAGCAACTGCCGCAGCAACTCGCGCCCGCAGATCGTCGGAATACGGTTTGGCCATGCATGCTGGCCTCCATCACCCAGCCCGCATCTTGAATCAGAAAAAACTAATTTGGGAATCCCCCGATTCCACCTAAATCTGAACGGCTCTAGATCGACGAGCCGCTGGTCGGGGGCAAAGGCGGCCCGGGCAAGGAGCTGGTTCTGGGCGCCGCCGAGGCTAGCGGCAGGGTGCCCTGGCGCACGTCGACAACAATGACGAGGCCACGTTGAAGCGCTTCGCCGATAGCCAGATCGGGATTAAGACCCAGATCGTGACCGACGGCCTCGTCAGCTACAACCAGCGCAGCCTGGAGCAGCAGCCGGACGCCATGATTGTCCAAACCAAGGCGCAGCGGCGCCCAGGCGAAGCGCTGCAGGGCTGCCACCGGACGGTCTCGCTCCTGAAGTACTGGCTGCTCAGCACGCATTGCGGCGCGGTGCGCGACAAGCACCTGCAGGCCAATCTCGACGAGTTCGCCTTCCGTCACAACCGCCGCAAGACCAAGGGCGTCGGCCGGATCGTCGCCCGTGTCAACGAACAACTCGTCGTCCACAAGCCGATACCGATGCGAACGCCCATCGACGCCACGCAACGCTGCCGCTGGTTCGGTTCGGATCAGCCAATGCTGAACTAAGCCAAAGGCATAGGCATGCACTCACATGCTAATACCGAACCGGTCGCCCCATATACCAATGTTGACAACGCGCCAAAGCCAGAATGTAAGCGGCCGGCGGCCTTCGAGCATATCATTTGCCAGCCGCCGCGTGCCTACGGCGTTCAACAGGTCGGGATATCTCTGAAGTGTCCGTTCCAGGCCGTCTTCCACCTGACGCCGCAATGGTCCACGAAACCAACTTTGTTCTGGCGTTGCGAATCCCAGCTTGTCATGGCGATCGCGGATCAGTTGCGGCAGCACATCCCGCATCGATTCTCTTAAAACATACTTGGTTTGCCCAGCTACAATCTTATGATTACTACCCAGTGATAGCGAGAATTCAACCAGGGGGTGATCAAGGAAAGGCACTCGCGCCTCGATACCGTGCGCCATCGAATTGCGATCTTCCCAATGCAACAGCATCTGCAGGTTGGATGCCAATGTCATCGACCGGCAATACGTATCGAGGTCCCGCACCGGTTGCAGACCACGATTCTTGATTGCTGTATCGACAGCGCTGTCAACCATGCCAATGCGTGATACTGCGCCTTCGCCGATCCAATCCTGCAGCCGGTACTTCCTGTTTAGATAAAACAAGTGATCCTTCAGCGGACCCGGCACAAACTTGGCGGCAACGTCTAGCATTTGTGTGCGAATTGGCACCCCACTCAGGCGTTGTCGCCACAGCATGGTCCGCCAGAAATCGACGATCGAACCTGAGCGCAGAAGCGCGTGGAGATGGATCGGGAAACCGGTGACGTAGCCTGCCAGTTGCTCATCTGCGCCCTGGCCATCCAACATGACTTTCACGCCTTTGCGCCGGGCTTCCTCGAAGACGCACCATTGGGCAAAAATCGAGGTGGAGCCAAACGGCTCGTCTTGATGCCATGTGATGTCTGCTGCGCGCTGAAACACATCTTCGGCGCGCGGCCAGATAAAGCTGGGATTGGCCGCCGTGTGGCTGACGATTTCGTCGATGTAACGCTTTTCATCGACGCTCTTTTCCAGATAGCAGGCAGAAACGGTTTGCACCTTGTTGCCGCCAGATGCCGAGTTGAGTTGGCGCGCCATCAGGCAAACGATGGAAGACGAGTCGAGCCCGCCAGAGAGGCAGCTTCCGACCGGCACATCTGATCGCAAATGCATATCGATTGAATTCGATAGCAGTGTTCGGAACTGGGTCGATGCCTCGTTGGCCGTACACGTCAAAGTCTCGGCCGGCGGATCATACCATTGGCGTGTTTGTTCCCGGTACTGGCCCGGCTGGCTTGCCTCAATGGTCATGTATTCGCCCGCCCGCAATTGCGAAACGCCGTCGAACATCGTCTCGGCAGTATGGTCGGAGATGCCCCAAACCAGAAAATCCGAAACGCGACTCACGTTCATGCGTCCATTGAAACCGGGTAGTCCATGGAGTTGCTTGATCTCAGACGCGAAAGCGATCGATTGGGCAGTGCGCACGAAATAGAGAGGCTTTATCCCGAAGCGATCCCGGGCTACGAACAGGCGCTTGCGCCGATCGTCCCAAGCTACAAAAGCAAACATGCCGCGAAGCCTGGGGAGTGCTTCCGGCCCCCAGACGACCAACGCACGCAAAAGCACTTCAGTATCCGACTCGGTTCGGAAGATCTCACCGCGCGCGGCAAGCTCGCTCCGCAATTCGCGATAATTGTAGATTTCGCCGTTGAAGACGATGGAAACGCCGCTCTCACCGTCGAGCATCGGCTGGTATCCAGCGTCGGTTAAATCAATAATCGAGAGCCGCCGGTGCCCCAGCGCGATCTGGCCGATTGGGCTGTCGAACGTCTTCCAGCCGCGGCCGTCGGGACCGCGATGCGCGACGATCTCAATTCGTTGGGGATCAGGCGTCAAGCCGATAGAAGCAAATAGTCCGCACATATCGCCTCACTGCGCAGCGCGCATTGCCACGTCACGCAGCATGATTACCTGGCAACTGTCGATCAACTTGCGTTTTTCTTGACCCCAATTGAGAGCTTTGGCGGCGAGTCGGGCATTCCGCTTGTAAGTTGCGATACGGTCGGGACTCAGCGCGTTTATGGCTTCTGTGATGGAAGACCTCGTAACCGATGTGATGAGAACGCCCAAATCGTGACTCCGGACGACGGCAGACATTTCCGGCAAGTCGGATACACAGAGTGCCAGACCCGCCATGATGTATTCGAATAACTTGTTGGGCAGGACATGCAGATTATGGAGCGAGTTGCCAGGAAGCGCAAAGTACCCCACATCAAAACGCGCCGCTTCGTTGACCATTTGTGTCATTCGCACGGGTTCGGCAAGGACCACGCGTTCCGCCATCCCAAGGCGCGTGATTTGCGCGCGTAGCTGCTCGCGATAGGCAGAGTCAGCCGGTCCCCGCACTGTCAAACTGAACTCCGGGCGCCAGTCGGGAACGCTAGCAATTGTCTCTTCGATGCCACGGCCTGGTGCTATGATACCGTGGTATAGAACTCGGATGCGGTCCGAAGCTGGCGCAAGCGACGCCTGCGTGGACGAAGGCGGCGTGTATTCCGGCACATTTCGAATGACGAGCGGCTGGGTACGCAGCGCGTAGGTCTTGACCAGTTCCCGGCCAATGCCGTCACAGACGCAGCTCACCCTGGCTGCGGCACGGATACCTCGGCCTTCTACCCGCCGGACAAGTGGCAGCCGGGTCAGCTTCCAGCGCCAATCCTGTCCGAACTCGTCGGTGGCTAACTCATGAGTGTCGTAAACATACGGAACTGATTGCTCAGCACACAGCTGCTGCACCAAGTGCAGCATTGGCCAATCGTTGGCAATCCAGAGATCGCAGTGCTGCCGCCGGGCAGCATCCAAGAAACCTGGCAGTCCAGGGAACATGCTTGTAAGCCAAGGATCAGCCTTACCTGAAGCCATGCTGGCGACCATCGCCGCCAGTTTCCCGGCGCGCTGCACCGTGTGGTTTGCACGAACACTGCGATCGCTCGTCTCGACAACTTTCCAGTTGGGTTGTTGCGACTTCGCGCCAGCGAGTCCGAAGCCGATCGGTGTCCAGCCTGCATCACGTATCGCATCGCCTTGCCGCCGAACCCGGGGATCGTCCGCAATCGCCGAATACGACAGCAATCCAACGACAGGTTTGCGCTCTTGGACTTGCATCTCCGGTAACGCTGCCGCCTTAGATTGCGCCAGTCACTGATCTGGTGACTAGTAGGTTACAGCACGATCGCGGCACTTCGCCAAAGCGCCGACGCGGCCCGGTGTTGCACACCTCTACGCCAGTAAAATCGGACTAGCCAGTAGCTTCTTATCAACTGGTCTCGCGTTACGGCGCCATGTGACACAGGGCGCTCCAGGCCTAAGCGAACGACCCATCCCCTGTCATCCGCGCGCCAAGTCTTCGCAGGATTTCGTTGGCTACCATGACGTGACAGAAGCCTGAAGACCGGCACTTGACCGCCGACGCTCAACCGACCATTAACAGAGCGAATGCGATCGTGGTGTTCGAGTGACTGGCGTCGTGTCGCGAATTCCACTTCAACGGCGCGATTCCCGCGATGGCGTGGCAACACGCAAAGCGTGGCGGTCCTGGCGCGAGCCCCGGCCACTGGATGCCTGAGTTAGCTTTAGCGGGTTGGGCGCGACCATGAGCTGTCATCTGAAGCAACTTGAGGCGGAATCCGTCCACATTCTGCGCGAGGTCGCGGCCGAGTTTCATCGCCCTGTCCTGCTGTACTCGATTGGCAAGGATTCCTCCGTTCTGCTGCATCTTGCCCTCAAGGCATTCCAGCCTTCCCCGCTGCCCTTCGCTCTGTTGCACGTCGACACGCTGTGGAAGTTCCGCGAGATGATCGCATTCCGGGATGCAACTGTCGCCCGGCATGGCCGAAACGCCACTGGATTGAGGGCGTGCGGCACAGCGATGATCCGGGCGCCGGTGGCACCGTAGAGATACTGGCGCTCAATGCCGACCACGTGCACGGCTTGCGAAAAACTCATCACCGCCATAGCGTTGGCAATCGCCAGCAAGCGCCGCGCGACCCGCGGCAGCCGCTGCAACCGAGCCAATCGACGCAAATCGTCCGGCCC
>JANNSA010000120.1:0-3752 GCA_031402115.1 Hyphomicrobiaceae bacterium
ACATCGTCTTCGTCCCACAGCGAGCAGAACGGATAGGCGCCATCGTCCGACGTCGGGTGAATGGAGCAATACTCGGTATTGACGACGCCCCAGCCGCCCGCAGCCTTGATGCCGCGCATGGCTGCCAGCGTGCGCGGCCGCTCATAGCCCATGCCGGTGCAGTGCGGCACCTGATAAAAGCGGTTCGGTGCCGTCACAGGTCCGATGCGGACGGGCTCGAACAGCGTGGCAAAGCGGCTGGTGGTGGTCATGCGCGGGCTCGCGGCAAGGTGTCGAGATCTTAGGGTGGGTTAGGCCATCTCGGCCGTAACCCACCATTCCACGGCAGGAGCTTGCAGTAAAACAGCTTCGCGCCCTGATTTCCAACGCTGCGTGTCCATGGTGGGTTACGGCCGAGCCGGCCTTCACGCCTTGACCCGCACATAGCTGCCCGGTGCGTCTTCCAGCACCGCGAGCCCCTCGCCGGGCGGGCGGGCGTTGACTTGCTCGCCGGCATGGCCAGCCAGCCAGGCCGACCAATCGGGCCACCAGGAGCCGGCGGTTTCGGCTGCCTTGGCCTGCCACTCGGCCAAGCTTGGCGGCAGCGCTTCGCCGGCGCTCCAGTACTGGTATTTTGGTTTGCCGGGCGGATTGATGACGCCGGCAATGTGACCAGAGCCCGCCATTACGTAGCGCACCGGGCCGCCGAACAACCGGGCGCCGCGATAGACGCTTTCGGCTGGCGCGATGTGGTCTTCCTTGGCTGCCAGCTCATAGACCGGCAGCTTGACGGCGGCCATGTCGAGTGTCCGGCCACCAAAGCTCATGCCGCCTTTGGCGAGCTTGTTCTCCAGGTAGAAGTTGCGCAGGTAGAAAATGTGGTTGGCGGCGCACATCCGCGTCGAATCCTGGTTCCAATAGAGCAGGTCGAAGGCCATCGGCTTCTTGCCGAGCATGTAATTGTTGTCGACGTAAGGCCAGATCAGGTCGCGCGGCCGCATCATGTTGAAGACCTGGGCCATGCGCCCGCCATCAAGCACGCCGCCGGCTTCCGCCATCGTCGCCTCAAGCTTGTTCAGCTGATTGTCGTCGATGAACACGAGCAGGTCGCCAGCTTTCTCGAAGTCAACCTGCGCTGCCAGGAAGGTCGCCGAACGGAAGCGGTCTTCGTTGGCGGCGGCCAGCCAGGCCAGGGTCGTCGCCAGCAGCGTGCCGCCGACGCAATAGCCGAGCACGTTGATTTTGTGCACGTCGGTGGCGCGCGACACGGCGTCGGCCGCCGCCAGGATGCCTTCACGCGCGTAATCCTCGAAGGTCTTGCTGGCCAGCGCACCATCGGGATTGACCCATGATACGACGAATACCGTGAAACCCTGATCGACGGCGTATTTGATGAACGACTTCTGCGGTTGCAGGTCGAGAATGTAGAACTTGTTGATCCATGGCGGCACGATCAGCAGCGGCACCCTATGTACCGTTTTCGTTGTTGGCGTGTATTGCAGCAGCTGGATCACGCTGTTTTGGAATACCACTTTGCCCGGTGTGGTGGCGACGTTGCGGCCAACCTCGAAGGCCTCCGTATCGGACTGGGCGACGCTCAGCATGGCGCCCGACCGCTCCAGGTCGCGCTGGAAGTTCTCCATGCCCTTGACCAGATTGCCGCCGCTGCTTTCCAGGGTGGCGCGGATCACTTCCGGGTTGGTCAGCGGGTGATTGCTCGGCGACGCCGCCGTAGTGATCTGGCGCAGGTAGAAGTCGGCGCGCTGCTTGGTCCGGTCATCGATGCCGGGGGCGTCGTCGACCAGCCCGTCAAGCCATTGCGACGTAATCAGATAATACTGTTTCCAAGTATCGAAATAGGGGTGCGCTTTCCAATCCGGGTCCTTGAAGCGGTTGTCGCCCGGCTCCGGCGTCACGACGGGCGCCACTGTGTGTCCAACGCCGCGCTTCAGCGTTGACTGCCACAACTCGTAATAGCGCGTCGCCAGCGCTTTTTGCGCTTCCAGCAGCTTTTCGGGCTCGGCCAGCCAGCTCTGCGTCACGACGCCGAACGCTTTGGCAGACTCAGTCATTTCCGGCAGTTTTGGCGACGGGGCGGCGCGCTGCACGATCGTGGTCCAGGCTTTACCACTGCCCTCCATCAGCTTTGCCAGATTGCGTGCGTAATCCGCCGGATCGCTCGGCATCCAGGTTGAATTGACCAGCGGTTCTGGCGCGGGCGGCAGCGGCACGGCGGTTTTCGCGGCCGCTGGCGGAGCCTCTGGGGTTGGTGATGGTGGCGGCGCGGCTTGTGCGGCTGGCGCGCTAGCTACCGTCTCCGTCACTGGCTTGGTCGCAACTGGCTTGACCGTAACTGGCTTGGGATTGGCGGCGATGACCGGCTTCGCCGCCGCCTTCTTGCGGGCCGGGGGCGGCGCTAACCCATTGGCGCCTTGCGACTTGGTCGCCGCCGGGATCGCCGCAACAGTTCTAGTCTTCGCGGCCTTGGTGGTGGCGCGGCCTTTTGTGGTGGTTGGCTTAGGCATGGCGGCTGCAACCCTTGCGCTGTGAGGCCTTGAAACAACGCGACGCGAATCCGTAATAGTCTGAGAGATAACATGAACCCACGCTCTGCCAAGCCGCCAATCCGGATGGGTTGCAAGTCCGGTAAACGGTGCACGCTCCAGGCAGCGGCGGCAGCGGTTGCGAAGCGACCGTCATGCTTGCGCGGCGTGAGATGCTTGGCGCATCGACGAGGATGACGTGCTGTTCGACGGGGAGCGGTGACTTGCGCTTGGGGTGCGTTCGTTCTCAGGGCGTTCTCTACGTTTGACGGACCCGGCTGCCGCGCTTATCTTTTGCGAGCAATGACCAAACCTGTCCTGCCTGCATCGCGGCCTGCGGAAAGCTCCAACGAGCTGCGCGAACTCGACTCGCGCTCGCGGGAAATCTTCAAGCACATTGTGGAAACCTATCTGGCGACCGGCGATCCCGTCGGCTCGCGGCATTTGTCCAGGCAGTTGCCGAAATCGCTGTCGCCGGCCTCGGTGCGCAATGTCATGTCGGACCTGGAAGAGGCGGGGCTGATCTTCTCGCCGCATACCTCGGCTGGCCGTCTGCCGACCGAGCAGGGCCTCCGGCTGTTTGTCGATGCGCTTCTGGAAATTGGCGACCTGGCGCCCGAAGAGCGCCGCCAGATCGAGGCGCGCATGGCCAGCGACCGCGCCCCCGATGCGACCGTCGATTCGATGCTGGCCCAGGCCGGCGATATGATCTCGGGTCTGTCGCATTGCGCCGGCGTCATCATCACGCGCAAGCACTCGGCGCGGCTGAAGCATGTCGAGTTCGTCCGCATCGAACCGACGCGCGGCCTTGTGGTCCTGGTGGCTGATGACGGGCAAGTCGAAAACCGGGTGATCGACCTGCCGGCCGACCTGCCGGCCTCGGCGCTGATGGAAGCCAGCAATTACCTCAACGCGCATATTCGCGGGCTGACTGTCGGCGAAGCGAAAGCGCGGCTGGAAGCCGATCTGCTGGCGCAGAAGGCGGAACTCGACGATCTGTCGACCAAGGTGATCGAGGCCGGCCTGGCGACCTGGGCGGGTGGTGCCGAGAAGCGCAATCTGATCGTGCGCGGCCAATCGAATCTGTTGAGCGATGTGACCGCGATCGCCGATCTCGACCGGGTGCGGCGGCTGTTGGACGATCTGGAGGCGCAAGGCGAATTGGTGCGGCTGTTGACCGCGACCGAGCAGGCCGAGGGCGTGCGGATCTTCATCGGCTCGGAGAACCGC
>JANNSA010000121.1:0-3606 GCA_031402115.1 Hyphomicrobiaceae bacterium
CACAAGTGCCTGACACCGGCCGCCGGAACCCTTACGCCAACGGAAACCGCCGCTTATACTTCACTGTGTTCACAGACTGTACTTCCGAGAATACGTACACTGTCCCTGTATTTCCGCAAACTGTACTTCCGAGAATACGTACACTGTCCCTGTATTTCCGTATTTCCGTACACTGTCCCTGTATTTCCGGTACTTCTCGAGCCAGCCTCGTCGCCAGTCACGCCGATGTCCGAGAAACCTGCACAGAAGCGGAAAGAACTCAAAGAATCTGATTGCAGAATTGTAGGCATCAAAGGCAGGAACCTTAATGCTGCCGACGCCAAAGTTCCAGCGCTGCATCAGCCTCATTGAGCGAAGAAAACACTGTGCAACCTGCTACATCGAAATTGCAATTCTTCCAGGCACCGCCGCCCACCCAAAGCGCGATTGCAGGGTCCAGCATCTGACGCAGCTCGGCTAACATTTTGCCTGCGGTTTTTAGCGGGATCGCCGAACTGAACGACACGCCGACCACATCGGCAGCGACGGCCTTGGCGGCATTGCAAAGCTCTTGGGTTGGGGTCTCAATGCCCAGTGAAACACAATGCATCCCTGCAACCGACAGATAGGCTTGCGCCATTAACAGACCGATCTTGTGTTTTTCATTGGTTAGCGTAGTCAGCAGAATACGAGGGCGTTGCAGTTCATTGTGCGGCAGGTTTGCGATGGCATCATACATAACCTGTTGCAATTGTTCTGAAAAGACATGCTCTTGATAAGTAGTGATTCTGTGAGTTGCCCAAGCTGAGCCAACTGCAACACAAAGCGGCGTTGCAAACTCGGTAACGAATTGCTTCGTCCCCAAGCGAGCGAGGGTCAGCTTGAGATGTTTGTGCAGTTCGACAGGCTTGTTCGAGCCGATCGATGCAAACGCTATGTCGAGATCCCGATCGACAAACACAGGCTGGTCTTCGCAGTCTTGAATGTCAAGCAAGGCGGCGGCAAGTTCCTCCGTAGAGGCTGCGACGATTCGACTTGGGCGCCAACCCTTATCCAGCAACTTGCGAATCGTCTTGAGCTTTTCCACCTGTTCGGCTGAATAAACGCGCTCCCCGTTCAGGTTGCGGGCAGGATCTGGAAATCCATAACGACGTTCCCACACCCTTAAGGTGTCCTTTGAAAGGCCGGTTTCGCGCTCCACGGCGCCAATCCCAAGCAAAGTGCCTTGATCAATCAAGTCTGCCACATCTCCGTCCGCAATAGAACCGCGACCGCCCTGCGCACCAGCCAACACCAAGACTGAGAGGAGCCATTCTGTCTATGACGATTTCGGTATCTTCGGCCGAATATTAGGTATATGACAGATTTGTGTCAGTTCTGTCCAGGACAAAAATGGCTGGCCTGCCACGAACCGCTTGGGGCTTCTGGCATCGTTCATATCTTCCAAGACTGGGTCCCCGGACAAAATCCGGGGATCGCAGTTGAATTCATTCTGCAAGCAAGGTGGGCGGCTCCTACAGATGAAATTGGAGATAGAGAGAAAGTTCCTTTTGAAGGATCAAAGTTGGAAGGCCAGGGTTGTCGGCGCCAGAACGCTGACCGATGGACTTCTATCAAGCCACAATGGCAACAAGACACGTGTCCGATGTGACGATGCAAGAGGGTTGATTACAATCAAAGGGCCGAGAACAGGCTGTTCTCGGGTTGAGTATGAATTCGAGATTCCATTGGCAGACGCCCAATACATGCTGGCCAATTTATGCGGAGCAAATGTGTGCCGCAAAATCCGCTACACTGTTTTAAACGCCGCGAACATCTGGTACGTTGATGTTTATGAGGGCGTTCTTGAAGGTTTTGTTATTGCGGAAATTGAGCTTGCGGATGAGAAGGAGGTGTTTTCTCTGCCGCTCTGGATTGGGCCTGAGGTGACCGACAAGGCTTACTATGGTAAATGGGCGACGTTAGCGCGTGTCACGGCAGGTGCCGATTCCCGCAAATTAAATAGTGTAAAGCGAGCTCAACCAAATGAAATTAGTTCCCCCGCTGACATTTAGCAAGAGTTTGAGCGCTTCCTAATGGAGAGTACGTCGAAGATCTCAGCCAAAATGGATGGCACGCGAGCGTGATGCCAAGGTGGACATAATCACTCTATGCAGGTCCGCGCAGGGTCGCAATCATTTGGGGCGGATATCCGAAACCCAGGGACAGTACGAAATCCAGGTTACTGCTCACCCCCAACTAGCTCTTTTCAGGCTGCGACCGGGCGGCTGAGCGCGGCGCGGATGGCGGCGAGTGGGCTTTGACCCCAGCGATTGCCGGTGGCGACGACCGAGCAGATGTCGGCGTAGACCTGGGCGCCCCAGAACGAGCGGAAGCCGTTCGTCACTTTGCGGAAGATCACGGATGGCCGGAGCGCGCGTTCGCTCTCGTTGTTGGTTGGCGCGATGTCGCGACGCGTCAGGAACACCAGCAGCTTGTCGCGTGCGGTCACGCTCATGGCGTCGCGTAAGTGGCGGCCATCGGCTTGGTGCGCCTTCAGAGCGAGGACGCGCTCAAGTTCGCGCTGCAAGCGGCACGCGTGGCGCTTGATCGTTGTGTCGGTCAGTTCGGGTCGTCGCCGGCCGACGGCACAGGCGTCTTTCAGGAAGGCCTTGAAGGCCGGTGCAAAGATGCGGTCGCCGGCATCGCCCAAGGCGGAGCCGTCTTCGACAGCATCGCGTACTGGGCTTCGCGCAGCAGGTGGGCGAGGCAGTATTGATGCGCGGCCGCCAGCTTGCCTTGGCCGCCATAGCGATCCGACAGCCACACGTCCGGCTTGGCGTCGCCGAGGACCGTTGTTGGCACGCATTTGCTGCGTGTTGGCGCGATCAGATGATAGACCGCCGTCCTTGTCGAGAACACCCATTGCCAGCAGGTCTTGCCCATCACGCGGGCGCTGGTTTCGTCACTGGCGATGACCGGACTATCGCGCACGATCGCGCCGATTTCAGCGGCGCGGGCGGCGAACGGAAGCTGGGCACGCGCCAGCATGTTGGCGATGGCGCCTTCCGACAGCGTCAGTCCGAACAGGCCGCCGAGCATTTCGACCAGGCGATTGTAGCTGACGAACTGGCAGACATGCAGATAGGTCACCAGCGATACGATACCCGGACCAAATGGCGAGCCGGGCATCATGTCGGCGGGTGCCGTCGCAGCAACAGTTTTCTTGCAGCAGGGGCATTGGCCCTTGTGCAGGTTGATGCGCGTCGTGACCGGTCTGATCGGCGGCAGATCGACATGGTCGTAAGCAAAAACGTCCGGCTGGCTGGCGGAGGACAGCGTGGCGCCACAACGGCAGTTCGTGGCGTCGATGTCGCGCGTTACGTCTGGATTCTCGCACAAGGCGCGAGCGACGCCCGGGCGGCCTTTGCGGACCTTTTTCTTCGGTGCCGCCTCGCGTGCATTGAGCTTTTGGCCTCGTGACGGCGGCAGCGACGAATTATCCGACGTCTTCGGCGGCTGGCCGAGCTTGGCTTCGAGTTCGGCGATGCGGGCGAGAAGCGCCTTGTTCTGCACGAGCAGTTCATCGATCTTGCCCAACGGCGATACGACCAGCGGCTCCATGCCGTCCGTGTCATCACGCGAATC